>JANNXD010000099.1:0-5338 GCA_031409375.1 Gammaproteobacteria bacterium
ATTCGGCCGCCTTTGCAACTTCACCCCCGGATGCGTCGCCGCATGCACTGCGGTGAGCTTGGCGATCGAGACATGGGTGTAACGCTGCGTGGTGCTGATGCCGGCATGGCCGAGCATTTCCTGCACGTGGCGAAGGTCCGCGCCGTGATCCAGCATCAGCGTGGCCATGGTGTGGCGGAACAGGTGACAGGCACCGATCTTCTGGATGCCGGCGCGATTGAAGTAATCGCGGATGCGCCAGCTCAACGTGTTGGCACTCAGCGGTTCACCCTGATAGTTGAGGAACAGGCGGGGTTCCGCAAGATCACGCACCAACTTCGGCCGCGCCTCACGCCGATACTTGCCGATCCACGCCAACGCCCGCTCACCCACCGGCACGAAGCGGTCCTTGCGGCCCTTGCCTTGGCGCACCAACAAACAACCGCGCTCCTCGTCGATATCGGCCACGTTCAAGTGCGCCAGCTCCTGGCGCCGGATGCCAGTGGCGTAGAAGAGTTCGAGAATGGCCCGGTCGCGCAGGCCATACGGCTCGGTCAGATCGGGCAGCGCCAGCACCGATTCCACTTCACTCAAACTCAACGGCTCGCGCAGCAAATGCCCGTTCTTCGCGGGCAAGTCCAGATCCGATGCCGGATTACTCGACAGATGCCGATGCCGCACCATCCAGCGGAAGAACGCTTGCACCATCGTCAGCACGCTCAACTGCCCATTGATCGCATAGGGCTTGCCATCGGGCTTGCGCGCATAGTAAAGATGCCGCTGGAAGCGCTCCAGCACCGCATGCGTGATCGCATCGGGGCGCTCGATACCGCACTCGATGCACCACGCATGGAAGCGCGCCAGTTGGCTGCGCCGCACGCGCAGATTCAACGCGTTCATGTGTTGCACCTGCAACGCTTCGAGATAGCGCTTCAACCAGGCCGATAACGATTCCGGCGCACTCGGCGCCGCGAACAAACGCACACGCTCACTGGAGCGCCCGCTCATGGCTGAGGATGCGCACTGCCGTTACGACGCGACGGCTTCACACGCGGCGGCTCTAGAAGTGCGGTTTGATCCAAAGCAGCCACTAAGGAAGAAAGATCCGCGTCAGCACGCGCGATACGGGGGATTTCGTCGCCCTGCAAGGTGGGTGCAAGCGGGGTGCAAACGGGGTGCAAGGTGGGTGCAAGGTTGGCCTTCACCCCCTGCAAGGTTTTACTTTTGCCCTGCAAGGTTTTGTCGCTACGACCCACACACAAGGCTTCTGGGTCGAGCAGACCGATCAACTGCGGGCTGTGGCTCTGCACATCGCCATCAAACGCCAACGCATAGACGAAGCGCGCCCCCGCGCCACCTCGATGCACCAACACGTATTCCAGATCGATCAGTCGATCCAGATGCACACGTAGCGCCGTATCGGTCAGACCACAGGCCGCACGCAGTTCCCGGCGCGTGAAGCGCACCGCGCTGCGCTCTATGGCCTGCGCCTGGGCACGCTCTGCAACGAACTGCTGCACCTGGCCGAGCAAACGCCGCGTCTGTGGCGGCAACTCATCCAAGGATCGCCCCAGCACCTCATGCGCCAAACGATTGGCCAAGACAATGTCCTCCAGCGTTGCTTCGATATAGTCGATCGACACGCCCTCATACACGCTGCGCTGGATCGTGCGTTGATGCTGATGCAGCAGGGCAATCGCGTCGATCAACGCCAGATACTTTTGATGATCACGGCGCAGCCGCACCCGATCACTCGCAAAGGTCAGCTGTTCGGCAAACGGATTGACCACCGCCAACGGCCGCAGCAACTGCTGTGCGGCCCGATGCATCGCCAACACCGCCTCACTGCGTGCCTTGGTGCGCAAACCCTCGAGGGTTCGGCTCGACCGTTGGCGTGTCTGGATCGCAGCCGTCTGCTCACGGCTCTCATTGATCGTCAGCACCAAACACCGATTTAACAGCTCCTCATCAATATCGATCGCGGTGGTGGTCAAGAACAACATCACCGGCCCTTCCACCTTATACGTCTTCGTCTGCATATCGCCACTCACCGGATCTTTGCCCGTGCTCGCAATGGTGAGCTCCCCCGAACTCTGCAGCACCTTCAACGCATACGCCGCCTGGCGCACGCCTTCTTCTTCCGCGATGGCGAGGATTTTATGCTTCATGCTGGTCTCGCCCAGATAAAACAAACTCTGCCCCGTCATCGCCGAGTAATGTACGCGTTCGGATTCCGGCATCAGCGCCAGCAGCGCATCCATCAGGGTCGATTTACCCGCCGCACTGGTGCTCTGGATCAAGATGGCGAGCGGCTTATCCAGCTTGCGCGATACGCACGCCAGATACGCAACGAGGGCATTGCTCGCCTCACCGACCACCCCGGTGGCTTCCACATCGGCCACAATCCGATCGATCAAGCGCGGATCGCGCAGCAACGCCAGCGCCGCCTCCTGCTGCTCGATCGGCAACACCTCCGCCAACACCGCCTTCGGCTGCAACGCGCCCTGGATCGCAGTTTCTTGTGCTGCACGCAACGCCAGCAGCAGCGCCCCCATATCCTGCACAATCACCGCTTCCTCAATCCCCAACTCAAGCGCCGCCTGCTTCACGAATGCCGCTCGCGCTTTGACTTGGTAGAGGTCTAAGGTTTCGACATGGACGTGTGCGTTCATCGATACGAGCACATTGACCTTGAGCACTTCATAGCTCAGGTTCTTGCTGAGGCCGCGTACGTGATAGCGGCGATCGCCGAAGGTGGCGAGGATTGCAGAGGAGCGGATTTCGATCGGCGATGTCGCAGTGATCGGCGGCACTGGCGCATCGTGCACCGGCAAAACTTCGCTGTGCATGGGCACCGCAGGCAAGGAAGACGAAGCAGCGACTAAGGGAAGAACTTCTATCGGAGCGGGCGCAGCCATCGGCACCGTTTCTTTCCTCATCGGCGCCGCATCAGGCACAACACCCATCCGCTCGGCGCGTTCCAATACCAGCGCCAGACTCTTCTCGGCAGGCATTACCTTCAACGCATAACTGTTCGCATCCATGCCCTTGGGGAACACCACCCGCCACGGTTCAATGCCGTGCTCGATCAAACGCGGCGCAAGTTTGATCGTTGCGGCGTCGCCCGCCGCATCGCCGTCATACGCGATCAACACCCGCCGCACGCCCTGCGTCACCAACGCCGCCATGATCTCATCGGTAAAACCCGACACCCCAAACGCACTCGTCACGTTGCGATACCCCGCGCACCAGAACGTCAGCGCATCAATCAGCGCCTCGCACAGAATAATCTCTCGCTGCCCAACAAGACCCACCTCGTTGAACACCCCACGATGCGGCCCTGGCAAGTACAGATGCAGCGCCGTCCCCGCACGCAAGTTCGTACCGATCTTGCGGCCATACACCTCAGTGACATAGCCCGCCGCATCGATCACCGGAACCACCAGCGAGCCGTTGAAGTGCTCATGCCCAGAGTCACGCAGAATGCCGATCCGCTGCAACGCCCCACGCAACGCCGCCCCCTGCACCCGGTTCTTCTGCGGCACCCCATACCCCAACGTCCGATTGGCATAACCGAGCTGGAACGTATCGATCAACTCCGGATGCACCAGACCCCGCTTCGCCAGATACGCCAACGCCTCGGGGCTCTGCTTCAACGCCGCGTGATAGTCCCCGATCACCCGATCCAGCAACACCACATCGTCTTCCGTCGGCACCAACATCGGCGCCACCGAACGCACCGAGCGATGGAGTGGCGCAATAAGCGCCGGACTCTCCCGCACCAACAACGCCACCGCATGCCGGAACGACACCGACCGCGACCGCATCACCCAATCGATCACACTCCCGCCTTGCCCACACCCAAAGCAATGCCACACATTCTTCGCCGGCGTCACCACCAACGAAGGCGTCTCATCCCCCGCATGCAACGGGCAACGCATCACCCAATCTTTGCCTTGCGCCTTCAGCGCATAGCCCGCCGCTTCGAGCAACGGCACCAACAGCACCTCCGCCTTCAAGCGCTCGATCTCGGTATCGGGGATGCGGGCCATGGAATGCTCCTTTGGACAAAAAATACGTCAATAGACGTGCGCGTGCTTTTTACTATAGATGCACGCGTGATAGTCTGGCAACCACACCGAAGGAGCGCCATACGATGACCGCCACACTTTCTTGGCTGGCCAACCTAGACATGCAAGGCATCGCCGAACGCCTCAAATTGCTGCGCGAAGAACGCGGGCTGACACAAACCCGCCTGGCTGAACTACTCGGCATGGCAGCCCGCAGCTACAACCGCTGGGAGCGCGGCGGCCATCTGCCGAGCTTGGAGATGCTCATCAAAACCGCCGATGTACTGCACGTCAGTCTCGATGCACTGGCGGGGCGCGAGGCGATTAACAGCGCCCCGGCAATCCGCAATGCGGAGCTACAGCAACTCGTTCAAGAAGTCGACGAACTGCCCGATCGCGAGCAGCAAGCACTGATCGTCGTCATAGATGGGCTGGTGAAGAGCGCGCAGGTCGCACGCACCGTCAGCCGTCGCACTGGAACCAAGCGCATCAATCCCGTGATCGCACCCGCAGCCAAAGCAGCGAGCAAAGCCTCAGCAGCCAAGCGCATAGCACACGCAAGCAGCCGGTGATGAGCAAAGCGCCGCTGCTGCCACTGGAGGCCATCACCCAACGCATCATCGTGCTGCGTGAGCAAAAGGTTTTACTGGATGCGGACCTGGCCGCGCTTTATGGCGTGGAGACACGCCGACTCAATGAACAAGTGCGCCGCAACCAAGCGCGGTTCCCCGAGGATTTTATCTTCGAGCTGACGACCGACGAGTTCGCGCACTTGAAGTCGCAAACTGCGACATCAAGTTGGGGCGGTCGGCGCAAGCTGCCGCTGGCCTTCACCGAACACGGCGCCATCATGGCCGCCACCGTGCTCAACACGCCACGCGCAGTGGAGGTATCGGTCTATGTCGTGCGCGCCTTCGTGCAACTGCGCGAACTGGTCAGCAGCCACCGTGACCTCGCCAAGCGACTCAACGAACTCGAAGAAAAAACCCAGGCCCTCAGCGCCAAGCACGACCACTTCAGCCGCAACACCCGAATACAACTCCAACAAGTCTTCGACACTCTGCGCCAACTCATGACCCCACCCGATCCACCCAAGCGGCCGATCGGGTTTTTGGTGCATGAAGACAAGAAGAACAAGAGCAGGCGGTGAGGGGCGCGCAAAAAACAGCAGAATCAAACGCTTCTTTTCTAGACCTGACCCCGTCGCCCACAACTCCAACAACTCTACGATTCCCTGCGCGAACTCATGACCCCACCCGATCCACCCAAGCGGCCGATCGGGTTTTTGG
>JANNXD010000100.1:0-2408 GCA_031409375.1 Gammaproteobacteria bacterium
CGCCATCAATAACATCAGTTTTTAGTAAAAAGTCAGTTCATAAAAATTTCACCAAGCCGCATCGAGCAAAAAGTGCGCATTTCTGACATTTATCAAGCCAAGATGATTTACAGGTGAACAATTATTACTAGGAAGCCCTGGGACTACGCGTGACTTTATGCAGCAATGGCGCATTGGCAGTCGCCGCTGTGCAAACAGGCACTTTTGCTGCTGTGTTAATGGATATGCAAATGCCGATTATGGATGGACTTGAAGCCACGCGCCGCATTCGCTTGCTCGCTGCACCTAAGTCCTCCATACCGATTATTGCGATGACAGCCAATGTCAGCCAACAAGATCAAGAAAAATGCTTGGCTGCCGGAATGAATGCGCACATCGGCAAGCCAATTGAAGTCAAACAGTTAACCGAGCTACTGGCTCACTATCTTCCACTCAGCGAGACACACCACTTGGCACCCAGCAAAACCCCTATCATGTCACCAACAACTGTAAAAATTAGTTTGAGTTCAGCAGCACCAGCTGTTCCACAACAACTGGTTGGCATTGATCTGGATACGGCCATCAAACGGGTAAACGGCAATTGGCCATTTTTATATCAACTTCTCAGACAATTTATCGACGATCAGCAGGATATTGTTGCGCGTGTACAACGCCTCATGCACGACCTCACCGACGAAAAAAATCTGATCATTACGCTGCACACACTCAAAGGTACAGCCGCTAATCTTGGCGCTACAGCCTTATCTGAGATCGCTGCACAAATGGAGCATGCCGCTAAAAATCAACGCCAAGATTTACTTGCCGAGATGATCCCGACCCTGGATAGCCAATGGCAGCAACTGGTGAATGCCATCCACAGCATTAGCGTTGAACACACGCAGGCTTTAAATCCTGCTACCAAAACGGTGATGTCCAACACAGAAACACAAACGTTATTAGCAGACTTACAGCCGCTACTCGATAGCGATTTAGCAGCAGCACAAATACTAATTCAGCATCTGATCGACACCGCTCGTGACCAACATTTATCAGCAATCCAATCGATACAACAAGCCTTTATCAATTTTGATATTGATCAAACCAAACAATTACTAAATCAATACAGCAGTTCTATACTTTCTACTTCATGACTTTCTGCTTCTGTAAACTCATGGCGCATTTTCAAATGGTGCTTCTTGAAATGAGGGAATTATGACAGATAAAAAACGCATTCTCGTGGTCGACGATTCAGCCAATGAAATTCGCTTACTCATCGAGTTATTGAAAGCTGAATACGCCGTTATTGCTGCCACTTCGGGTGAAAAAGCCATTGAATTACTCGAAGGTGAAAATCAACCTGACCTGGTATTGTTAGACGTCACCATGGCACCCATGGATGGTTATGAAACCTGTGGCCACTTACTGGCTAAACGCCCGCATCTGCCCATCATCTTTATTTCAGCCAACACGCAAACCGACGAAATTCTAAAAGGCTTTGCTTGTGGCGGCATGGATTACATTACCAAGCCTGTCGATCCTACAATTTTGACAACCAAAATTAAACTGGTCTTTCAACAGTTAGCCGAACAGCAGTTGCTCATCACGAAACGTAAAGAAGCCTCGGCAATGGCTAAGTCCGCTATGACCAGTGCAGCGGATCTTGGCGTCATTTTAAATTTTTTACGTCAAGGCATTACGCTCAACAATAAACAAGCGCTCGCGGAACAGTTCATTGATGCCCTAAAAGCATACGACCTGGAAGGCTGCCTGCAATTACGTGATGAAAAACAAGATGAAGAACAACTGATCACCAACCTCAGTAGCAACGTTTTACAACCCTTAGAGCAGGAGATATTAAACCGAGCCGCGAATATGCAAGACCGCATGATCACCACCGGCAAACGTTTAATCGTCAACTATGAGACAGTGTCTTTATTAATTAAAAACATGCCCATAGACAACCCAAAACGCTGTGGAGAATTGCGGGATTACTTAACTTCGCTCACTGAAAACGCGCACAATTTAAACATCAAAATTTCGGCCGAAAACTCACTCAGCTCACAGCGCCATGACGTGATTGCAAAAACTTTATGGGATTCACAACAAACTTTAGAAAAAATTCAACTATTTCAACAAGAGCACAAACAAAATAGCCTAAAAATTATGGATGAAATGGTGACGGAAATTGAAACCAACTATCTCACCTTAGGCTTAACCGACGAGCAAGAAAGTACCATTACCACCATCATCCAAAAATGTGTCAACAATGCCTTACAGCATATGGAAAAAGGCTTAAAAATTGATGCTGATTTGCAAAGCATTACCAATAGCTTGGGCAGGCTGGGAAAGATGTAACACAGAAAAATATTTACCGTAGGGTGGGCACGCTTTTGCGCCCACGCACACGCCAATAATTCATACACACTCGT
>JANNXD010000101.1:0-2853 GCA_031409375.1 Gammaproteobacteria bacterium
CTGGCGCGAGCGTTTGTGTAGTATTTCCTGGTTTATGCGCGGAGTGAACGAAACCATCGCTCGCATGGCCAATGAAGAAGAAAAAACGAAAGGCCGATTTTGGGAAGGCCGTTTTCGTAGTCAGGCATTATTAGATGAAGCTGCACTGCTGACCTGCATGGCCTATGTTGACTTAAATCCTGTGCGTGCCGCCATGGCGGAAGACTTGACCGACAGTGATTTTACCTCGATTCAACAGCGCCTGTTCGAATTTGCAAAACGTCAGCGCAACCCATCCGATGCAGAAAAACAAGTTATTGCTCGTGTAAAAAATCAGGAAAAAATCAAATCAGAACTTGATCTGGATGCATTACCCGAAGCGCCCTTAATGCCTTTTGATGGCAGTTCGCACGCCGATATTCACGCCGCGTTACCTTTTACCCAAGAAGATTATTTTGATCTCGTTGATCAAACCGGGCGCATGCTGCGCGAGGATAAGCGCGGTGCGATAGATCCTTCGAAAATCCCCATCATTACGCGCTTTGGCATTGACCCCAAGCACTGGCTCGATCATGTCAAACATTTTCGTCGTCACTATGCGCATTGTGCGGGAGCGCCTGAGTCAATTTGTAAATTTGCTGAAAGAAATAAAAAGCGCTGGGGGAAAGGGATTGGGGTAGCGAGTCGAGTTTATCGGGCGGCGTAGCCAATAATGTTGATTGGCGTGCATTGGTATTAATTTAATTATGTTCATACCTTATCTTGTCGGTCTTTTTCCACATCTAGCCACTGTTCACTTTTGATGAGCTCATGCAGCTTTGCCTGGATTAATTTTTTGTCGGGTAGTTGTAGTTGATATTGAGCGATAAGTGTGGGTGATAGATTGCGAGAGAGTGCGTATTCAACCACCTCATCATCTTTATCGCGGCATAGTAGTACACCAATGCTAGGATTTTCGTGAGGTTTTTTAACATCACGGTCGAGTGCCTCTAGATAAAAATTGAGCTGGCCAAGATGTTCGGGCATGAATTTTCCAATTTTAAGCTCAAAGGCCACCAGTGCAGATAAACCACGATGATAAAAGAGGAGATCAATTAAGAAATCTTGATTCCCCACCTGCAATCGATACTCTTCACCGATGAAGATAAAATCACTACCCAATTCCAGAATAAATGGGCGCATGTGTTGTATGAGCGCTTTTTGTAGACGGTTTTCACTATGAACGGGTGGTAACCCTAAAAACTCCAGTACATAGTTGTCTTTAAATGTGTTGCTAATGGCAGGATGTAATTCTCTCAGCGCTGCTGAGAGTTTTTGGTTTCCCAACAGAGTGCGTTCAAACTGTAATGCATTAATTTGGCGTTCTAACTCTCGTGAAGAATATTGTTCTTTGATGCACTTCATTCTTGAATCTAAGTTTCTTTTGCAGACTTGCATCAGCTCATAATTTTTATCAAAAAACCTGTCAAGTATTTTTTTAGATTTTTGGCTTTAAGGGGGCGAGCAGTTACGCAGTAAGTATTATAAATATACTGCACAAAAAATGATGGCAGGCTCATCGCATTCACTTTACAGGAGGAGAATGCCAGCCACCTTTTTTTAAGGTCGAAAAAATTTAATTGATCAGCTGTTTTATTTCAACAGCCGAAAGGTGAGTCGTGGCGGCAATAATATCCATGCTTACCCCTTGAGCTAAAAGTTCGCGAGCGATTTTTCGACGTTCTTCTTGACGGCCCTGACTTAACCCTTCCTCACGCCCAAATGCCCGTTCCGCACTCAACCCAGAATAATAATCGCGCACCTCATCCAGCCGCGCAGCATACTTAGAGCGATCCTCGGGTTTTTTGGAAATGAGCTCCAGTAGCTCGCGAGCTTCCCGGATATACGGATTTTTAATAGACAGATTCTGTAAATCTTCAGCATTTTTAGCGTTCATAAAAGTTAACCACGTTTTAAAATCTTCATTCCAACTGACTGGTTGATCCTTGCCGACCTTCGGCAACTCAATAAAGAATAGCCCCATTAACGGAGTTAGTAACTGTTGATCTTCGCGATCACGGAGTTCATAAATGCTCAAACCTCGATTCCGCTCAAACAAACGAAAATTCAAAAAACTGATGCACAGCGTACGCTTCAAATTGTGATAATCGTGGCCTTTCTTCAATTGCCGTTGAAACATGCTGCTCCAATAATACAAGCTGCGCTGCAACCAGTCTTTACGATCAATGATCTGCATCTCAATGTTAATCAGCTCATCCTGATCGGTTTTGGCAAAAATATCCAGCAAGCAGCTCTTGTCGTCAATTTGTTGCGCATCCAATAACGGGTTCAGAACGGTGACCTCTTTAATCGGACGTTCACCAATGCTGACAAACAGCGAATTAAGCAAATTGAGTAAAGTACCAGGATGCGCCTCATGCCCAAAGATTTTTTTGAAAGCAAAATCTACTTTTGGATCAATAAAGTCATCGGATATAGGAAGCATAAAAGGTTGGCTCTTGATAGGTTTGGCTGTTGAGTTTACCGATAAAATTGGTTGGTGATCAATCGGAATTAGCATGCGTTATTGGCTGGGCTTGAGCTTTTCGTATCAGTCTCATGCAGCTTACGACGATCTACGCCAAACTAAATGAACTCGATGCCGCCAAAAATATGGATGAGCAACTGAATGCATTCAGTCCCTGAGTTTATAAATGCAGTCGGTCCCTGAACTTGTCGAAGGGCGACAAGCTCACTATAGTGGACCCCGAAAACAGGACAGCAGTTTAAGATAGAGGCTGCCGGAAAATAAGGGGTTAATAAATGAGCGAAAGCAAGCGCAAACTATTCAGCGGAAGCCAGAAAGCCAAGTTAGCGCTAGCGGCGCTGAAAGGC
>JANNXD010000102.1:0-2740 GCA_031409375.1 Gammaproteobacteria bacterium
TAGTTGAGCGTTCTTTTTCTTGGCTTGAGAAGTGTCGTCGTTTATGGAAAAACTGCGAAAGAAAACTTAATACGAGTTTGCATATGGTTGTTCTTGCTTTTATACGTCTCCTACTGCAAAAACTTTGAACAGGTTCTTAGAGATATTGTGGGCTTCGAGTTTAAAGTTACTCTGGCCATCAAACATCACTCATTGCTTCACCTACTCTGGCAAATTAAATTCGCTCTGCTCCTCCCTCTGCGAAGGCGGAGGTTGGGCAATGTCATTAACTTATGGCCGCAATCTTAACCATCACACCGTAGAGACAAGGCATGCCTTGTCTCTACATGCTGCACCGAACAGAGAGGACTTAATCGGCCAATCGATTGCCTTAAGTTAATGACATTGCCTTGTCAGGGGGAGGAGGCGTTCGGATTTAACAGACAGCCCCAACTATTTTGAAGGGCTGCGTAACATCAGTTTATTAAATCACTGAGTAGGAAAAAATGAAAAAAATTCTAACCGTGTTTGGTACTCGCCCTGAAGCGATAAAAATGGCACCCGTGGCATTAGGGTTGGCTGCGAATAAAAACTTTACCGCTGAAATTTGCGTGACTGCGCAGCATCGGGAAATGTTAGATCAAGTCATGCAAATATTTAGTTTAAAAGCAGATTACGATCTCAACTTAATGCGACCTGGGCAGGATCTTTACGACATTACTTCCCGAGTGCTGACCGGAATGCGCGATGTGCTTCGTCAAGCCAAGCCGGATATCGTTCTCGTACATGGCGATACCACCACCTGCTTTGCCGCTGGGCTGGCTGCTTTTTATGAAGGCATTAAACTCGGACATGTTGAGGCGGGATTACGTACCGGCAATATGAGCGCCCCCTTTCCGGAAGAGGCCAACCGCTCATTGGTCGGGCGTTTGGCGCACTATCATTTTGCACCGACGGAATTAGCCAGACAAAATTTGCTGGCTGAAAATATCGATCCAGCCACCATATTCGTTACCGGAAACACCGTGATCGATGCGCTGCTCATGGGGCGCAATAAAACGGAAACCATGCCGGAAGATTTTTGGCGGCAACACTTTGGAGCCGAGCATTACCAACAGATTATCGACAAGAATAAAAAACTGATCTTGATTACCGGCCATCGCCGCGAAAATTTTGGCCAGGGCTTTGTTGATCTGTGTCATGCGATAAAACAATTAGCCCAGCAACATCCGGCTTGGGTGTTATTATATCCCGTGCATTTGAACCCCAACGTACAAAAACCGGTTAAAGAAATTTTATCTGACCTACCCAATGTGTTCTTAATTGAACCGCAAGAATATCTACCCTTTGTGTGGTTGATGAATCAAAGTGATTTGATACTCACCGACTCAGGGGGAATTCAGGAAGAAGGGCCGTCGTTGGGTAAACCGGTATTAGTGATGCGCGATGTCACCGAACGGCCGGAAGCCGTCGATGCCGGAACGGTGCGATTGGTTGGCACCAATACCCAAAAAATTGTGGAAGGTGTTGAAAGTGTGCTGTTAAACGAAAAAATATATCGTAATATGTCCGCCGCCATCAATCCCTATGGTGATGGCAAAGCAACGCAACGAATTGTTGAAATACTGTCACGCACCAGTACCCCCAGTGTCATGTCATCCCCGCGAAAATTGGATTCGAAAATAGGTATACCAGCATGAGCGAACAATCTAAAAAAATCTGCGTCATCGGGCTTGGCTACATTGGCTTGCCAACAGCCTCATTTTTGGGAACCAAAGGCTATGACGTGCATGGCGTGGATATCTCGCAACACGTCGTCGATACCATCAATGATGGCCGCATCCATATTGTCGAGCCCGATCTTGACATCATGGTCAAGTCGGCCGTGCAGGGCGGAAAATTAAAAGCCAGCCTTGAACCTTGCGAGGCAGATATTTTTATCATCGCCGTACCAACGCCATTCAAAGAAGGTAAAAAACCAGATTTAAGTTATGTCGCTGCTGCCACCAAAAAAATATCGCCCTTTATTAAGCCCGGCAATTTAGTTATTTTGGAATCCACCAGCCCAGTGGGTACCACAGATGAAGTGGTTGCTCAAATATTAAAAGACGACGGCCACAAAGTGGGTGAGGAGGTTTATATCGCCCATTGCCCCGAGCGCGTATTGCCGGGCCGTATCCTCATCGAACTGGTCGAAAATGATCGTGTTGTCGGCGGGATTAACGATGCCTCCACCCAGATTACCGTAGAGTTTTATGAAAGTTTTGTGCGTGGTGAAGTATTAGCTACCACCGCCAAAACAGCAGAAATGGTTAAGCTCACCGAAAATTCTTTTCGCGACGTGAATATTGCGTTTGCCAACGAACTCTCCATGATTTGCGATGAAGAAAACATCAGCGTTTGGGAAGTCATCGCGCTCGCTAATCGTCACCCGCGTGTGAATATTCTCAATCCCGGCCCCGGTGTTGGCGGCCACTGCATCGCCGTTGATCCGTGGTTTATTGTCGATCGCTCACCACAATATGCTCGCTTGATTAAAACCGCGCGTGAAGTTAATGACTACAAACCGGAATGGGTGCTGGAGCGCGTGCGTGCTAAAGCCGCGAAATTTAAACATCCGACTATAGTGGACCCCGAAAACAGGACAGCAGTTTAAGATAGAGGCTGCCGGAAAATAAGGGGTTAATAAATGAGCGAAAGCAAGCGCAAACTATTCAGCGGAAGCCAGAAAGCCAAGTTAGCGCTAGCGGCGCTGAAAGGC
>JANNXD010000103.1:0-7918 GCA_031409375.1 Gammaproteobacteria bacterium
GCCTTTCAGCGCCGCTAGCGCTAACTTGGCTTTCTGGCTTCCGCTGAATAGTTTGCGCTTGCTTTCGCTCATTTATTAACCCCTTATTTTCCGGCAGCCTCTATCTTAAACTGCTGTCCTGTTTTCGGGGTCCACTATAGAGAACCAGATTATGCCCCCAAGGAATTTGGGCAACGAGCTGTTGCCCAAATTCAACCTCAACAGACCAGAAGCGATACCACTGGCGCATGTATTTCAGATTGCGTAAAGAGAACCCTTTCATTTCAGGAAATTCAGTTTGAAGATCACGACTCATTTGCCCTAAAAAATCATCACCCCACGCTGATTCTTGTTGTTTGATAACGATGCGCTCTGCCAACTCCCAATACAGTTGCAACAACGCCACATTCAAAGCAACGGCTGCCTTGATTTGCGCAGATTGAATGCGCAGCTTAATGTCGCTAATGAACGCCTTATAATCACTGGTTTTGATTAACTGGCTACTCATACCTTCACCCTCGCCAAACTCTCGATAATGGCTTTATTCAACGCCGCTTCTTCTTTTAACTGCGCTTCAAACTCTGCCTTAAGCGCAGCAAACCGCTCGGCAAAATTGAAATCATCTTCTTCATCCGGCAAGCCGACGTAACGCCCTGGTGTGAGTACATAATCCAATTCGGCGACGCGGGAAATAGGCACAGAACAACAGAAACCGGAGATATCGGTGTATGTTGTTGTAGGGGCACCCCTTGCGGGTGCCCTGTCTTGGTCGGATAACCTGTTTTGGTCATGCCCCCTGTTTGGGTCGGGCGCAATATCTAACGGTGCCCTGCCTGACTGTGCGTTTACATCAAGGGCACCCGCAAGGGGTGCCCCTACGGATTCATCCAATCTTGCAGGGTAGGTAATGGATTCGCCTAACCACGCATGGTAGGTATCGGCAATTTTGCGAATGTCGTCGCGGCTTAATTCCTTCGTACGACGGTTAATCAAATGGCCGAGGTTGCGGGCATCAATAAATAGAATTTCGCCGGATCGGTCTTGTAGGGGCGCACCTGTGTGTGCGCCCTTTTTCGCAACGGACGAGCCATCAGGGCAGACACTTAGGTCTGCCCCTACAGCACGCCCTCGTCGCAAAAACCACAAGGCCGCCGGAATCTGCGTATTCAGAAATAATTTGGCTGGCAGGTTGACGATACAATCAATCAAATTGCCTTGCTCAATCATCTGCTTGCGCACTTCACCTTCGCCGGATGTTTTTGAGGTGAGCGCACCTTTCGCCAACACCACACCGGCCCTACCCTGCGGCGAAAGGTGATAGACAAAATGCTGCAACCAAGCAAAGTTGGCATTGCCAGGCGGCGGTGTGCCGTACTGCCAGCGTGCATCACCGCGAAGTTGTTCGCCGCTCCAGTCGCTCACATTGAACGGCGGGTTGGCGATGATGAAATCGGCTTTTAAATCCACATGCGCATCTTTCAGAAACGAACCTTCGTTGTTCCATTTCACTTGCGAGCTGTCGATGCCGCGAATGGCGAGGTTCATTTTTGCCAGGCGCCAGGTGGTCTGGTTGCTCTCCTGCCCGTAAATGGAGATGTCATTAATCTTGCCTTGATGCTCTTCGACAAATTTTTCTGATTGCACAAACATACCGCCAGAGCCGCAGCAGGGATCAAACACGCGGCCTTTGTAGGGCGCGAGCATATCCACCAACAATTCAACGATGGAGCGCGGGGTATAAAACTGGCCGCCCTGCTTGCCTTCCGCCAACGCGAATTCGCCGAGGAAATACTCGAACACATGGCCGAGCACATCAGCACTGCGCGCCTTGGCTGTACCCATGGCGATATTGCCAATCAGGTCGATCAATTCACCCAGTACGGTTGGGTCTAAATTCTGGCGAGCATACACCTTGGGCAACACGCCTTTGAGTGAAGGGTTGTCGCGTTCGATGGCATCCATGGCGTTATCCACCTCGGTGCCGATCTTCGGTTGTTTGGCCTGCGCCAATAAGTGAGTCCAACGCGCTTCTGCTGGCACAAAGAACACATTACCCGCGAGATATTCATCTTTATCTTCCGGGTCTGCGCCTTCGTCCTCGGCAGCTTTCAGCTGGGCATACACTTCTTCGAAAGCATCGGAAATATATTTGAGAAAGATCAGGCCGAGCACCACATGCTTATATTCAGCAGCATCAATGTTCTTGCGTAACTTGTCGGCGGCTTTCCAAAGTTGTTTTTCTAAAGGCTCTTCGGTGATTGTTTTTTCTTTCTTAGTTTTGACCATAGGATGCTCGATGATAAAAATGCAAAACAAAAAACGAATGAACGATAAATAAGCCGTTATCTCACAGATGAGCGTGCAAGCCTTTCACAGAGCTCATGAATAATTCGATCTAGTCTGTTATTAACCGGGGGCATACTATCATAAGGAGTTTGGGCACTGCTGGTCGCGACAAAACCGGTACAATTCCACCCAACCAAACCATCGAACAAATATTTTGATAACAGGGCAACTGATCACTCGACCACCAACAAACTGCTGTCGGCATTTCCGGCATCATCAATCAATCGCACTCGATGCGTACCCAGCGTTAGCGGCAACCAGACAGGGTCATTGGGTGCGGCACTGGCAACAACAACATCATCCACCAACCAAAATACGGAACGGGCATTGCCATCCACGACGGCTTTGAGCGGTAAGCGATTATCCGCACCCATGCGTATTTTGTAACGAACATGCCGCGCGGGGGAAACGATACGCGGCTGAGTCGAACTGATTGACAAGGCGGCAGCACTACAACCTGGCTCCCACGCCAGTGGCGGTGGCTTCACAATACCCGCCTGCGCAAAAACCTGCGTAATTTCCGATGGCCAAAATTGCACAACGCGATAGTCGGTTTGATTGACTACAAAACGACAAGCCAATTTTCCCGTCTCACGGTTGACCAACACATGGCGATAAATACCGGTTTGTTTGATGGGTGACACGCCCGGAATTAACCACATGGGTACTTTGACGGGGCAGTAAGGATGATTAATATCACCGGTATCCGCACAAGCTTGGCTTTTCACCAGTTTGAGTCCAGCGACTTGCGCCTGTACTTTATCCATAATCGGAACTTTATTGGCCGAAAGCTGCTCGACCACCCCTCGTATCAGCTCAAAAAATAAAGGTGCCGCTTGCACAATACCCACATAGTTGCCGCGTACGCTGCCTCTAAAATCCCCGACCCATACCGCCAACACATAGGGTCCAAAAACCCCGACACTCCAAGCATCGCGTAATCCAGCCGATGTTCCGGTCTTCCAATAAATCGGTAACGGCAGCGCATCTGTCTGAATCGAGCCTACCGGTGGCGGCGTATCTTTCAAAATATCCAACGCCATAAAAGCAGCTTCTGGGGAAAGCAACTGCCTCTGCTCGGGCTTGTGGAGATCATCGACCACATCAACCACTTCAACCGCACGGATGTATTGCAAAGGCGCGTATACACCGCCGTTGCTAAGCATCGCATACAACTGCACCAACTCTTTCATGGTGACTTCCACGCCACCGAGTGCGAGCGACAAACCATAATTTTTTTCAGCCTGCATGCGCTTGATGCCCGCCTGTTGCAAAAAATGGTAAAAGCCGGGCTTGGTGAGTTGGCTGCTCAACCACAAAGCCGGAATATTGCGACTGCGGATCAGCGCATCGTGCGCACTTAACGGACCTTGAAAAGCATGATCAAAATTTTCCGGGGTATAAGTGCCATAAGCTGAGGGGGCATCGGTTAACAAGCTGGCGGGGTGAATAATGCCCTGCTCAAATGCCAAGGCATAGATAAACGGCTTTAGCGCCGAACCGGGCGAACGTCTGGCTTGCGTGCCATCGATCATGCCTTGACGATAAAGATTAAAGTAATCCGCCGAGCCGACGCTAGCCAACACTGCCATATCGCGCGTATCCACCAACAGCGCCGCTGCATTAGCAATACCTTGCGCACGTTGATACTGCACATAACGATAAATTTGCCCTGCCAATTGTTGCTGCAGTCTGGCGTCCAAGGTGGCGTCAATGCGCTGCGCCTGGCTTTGTTTTAATAAGCGCGTCGTTAACTGGGGCGCAATAAACGGTAAATTGGCGATTCGACCATAACGCATGGGGCGCTGCAATAAAGTCGCATAACGCGCATCTTGCGAATATTTTTTTTGCCAGGGGACAAACGCCCGTAGACGTGCTTGCAGCAAAGCTTGATCGGTTGCCGAAGAACGTCCCGGTGTACGCGCCAACGGACTTTGCGGAATCACCGACAAGGTCAGCGCTTCTGGCAAACTTAAGCTTTGCGCATCGCGCTCGAAATAAATTCGACTGGCAGCTGCAACCCCTTCAACGTTGCCGCCATAGGGCGCGAGATTTAAATAGGCTTGTAAAATTTCTGACTTGCTGTAATGCAGCTCCAAACGCAAAGCTTGCAACATTTGCCAGACTTTACCGCTATAGCTGCGCGTGTTCAGCCGATGTTTAAGCCGCACCAATTGCATGGTCAGCGTCGAAGCACCGCCCCGCCCACCGCCAAGCATATGATGCCAAGCTGCACGCGCAATCGAAACTGGGTTAACACCGGGATGTACAAAAAAATGCTGATCTTCATACAACAGGACAGCATCAATCAAGGTGGGTGAAATATCCGACAGCGGCACAAACAAACGGTAATAACCATCCGCTGATAAAGTTAAGCGCAATAACTGGCCGTGACGATCGTACACCGCTCGCGAAAAGGACACATCATTCAGTAATGCCGGCGGGATAGCGAGCAGCACACACAGCAGCAATAACACCACGGCACTCACTCGCCGCCAAGCGGGCTTAAAAAACATGTGCCGCTTATGTCGCCAACGCCTCATCACTGAACTTCAATACGTCCTGCCAAACCGCGCACCTTAATTGCAGCATCGTACATAGACTCGGCATACACAGGCGGTGTCACAAAGGTACCGCGTGATGTTGCTTTGATTCGATATTGATAAATCGATGCCTGCGTTGGAAATTGTCCGTAAGCAATCAGTCGATCTTCCCGACGATCCACCGATTGTGGCAACCAGTGAATAATGCTCGAATCTTCCGCAGCATCTTCTACAGCGGGTACAGCGGGCACATTGTTTTTAGTTTCCGGCTCAAGTTCAAAACCACCAGGCAACAAATCAACCAGCGCCACATTGGGCACCGCTTTATTATTAGCTGATCGCAATGTGAACTTAACGGTGATCACATCACCCAGTTTAACTAGGCTGGCCACCTTGCCATTTTCGGCAACCACTTTGCCATCTTCAGTCACATAGCTGCGCGTTAACTCTAAGCCTTGTGTCAGTGCGATTGTTGGCAGTAGTTGGTCATAACCCGTGGTCGCAATCTGGTAAAAAAAGCTTGGGGATGCCGATGTAAAGCTGAGCTGCGATGCGGTTAACGGCAAGGACGCGGCTTTTAATTGCTGCCCAACAACTTCCAGCAACAGTTCTTTGCCACTGGCATCTTTAACGCTGATGGCGACATGACTCAGTGCATCTTGTTGCGCACGCACATAAGCGTCAATCGCCATCACCGCATAAGACGACGATACCGTGTTATAACTGCCTTCACCGACAAAATTCGCCACGCGCCAAATCACTTCTTTATCCATTTTTTGCAACTGCGCGGGAAAATGCTCGGCAAGCAAATAGATGTACTGTGAATACTTGGTCAGGCTGTCATAAAACCCATAGGCGTGGCGATCATCCGAGTAGCGCACCGGGTCGGCAAGATCAAATTTCGCCAGCAAGGCATCGGCTTCTGGTTGCATTTGCATCTGCTGATAAGTCGCCGCCAAATACACCGCCACCAAATCATCATGCCAAATTTTCGCGTGATAACTTTCCAAATAACTGACCAAGTGCGGCAAATAATTCGTGGTGATTTCACCCACACGGGTCAACAAATAAAGCCCGTACATTTTCTCACGCGCATTTTCTAAAGAGGCAGGCGCTTCATTGATCGACGATTTCAGATAACGCAATCCTGCATCATAAACATCTTGCGGCACGGGTAAATTTTTCTCGCGCGCCAAGATTAAAAAATGCAGGGTATAAGCACTCACAAAAGCATCCGGCTGACTGTAATAATTCCACATACCCCAGCCACCGTTATAACTTTGACGTTCGCGTAAATGATCAAAACTTACCTGTAACGCACTTTCCATAGCCGCTGCTTTCCAACCGAAAGCCTGCATCAATTCGGCATTACCATACATCAACACATTCGGAAAATTCTGGCTGGTCAGCTGTTCAGTACAACCATAGGGGTACTGAGTCAGATATTCAGTCAGGCCACCGATCAGACTGATTGGCAAACTAGAAACCGCCGCCTTGGTTTGTGCAAACTGCGGATAAAGTACACGGGTGAGGGGCAGCGTCTTCGTCGTATCATTGACATAACCGCTGCTCAGTTCTGTCATCGCCGTTAGGGGTGGCCGCACACTCAATGTTTGGCTGATATCGAAATGCGCCTGCGCACTTGGTCCCACACCAGAAGCAGCGAGCTTTATTTCACCCGAGCCTAGCACTTGAGTTGCTTTCAAATGCAATTGCAATGTTGTCTCCTGACCTTCAGCGAGGGCAAGCAATGGTTTAGGCGCGTCGAGCAATTTTAGTTGAGGCGATACGTCAATATTCAACTGTACTTTTGCATGCGCACCCGAGCCTTTGATCTGATTCGCGACCGTAGCCGTCGCAAAAAAATCATCGCCGGGGGCAACAAATAAAGGCAGGTTAGGCGTTACGATTAAAGGTCCACGCACAGTAACATCAGCCGTCGCCACACCAACCGCATTCACCGCCGCACTCACCGTAATAATCCGCACCTTGCCATTAAAATAAGGAGGCACGTTAAAAGTCCAATCTTGTACATGGGTATCCGTTGCCAAAATACCCGACCAATAAGCTACAGGTGACTGGGTTTTACGTTTGAAGGGATTCAAATTTTTACCATCATTAGCAAACCCATCGCCACCGACGGCTGAAAAAGATTTCAACAACGAGTACTCAGGCAATATCAAATCCATAATCTGCGAGGTTTGCACTTCCAACGCTCGTTTCATCAAAAAAAATTCCAATGGATCGGGATTTTTATACTGCGCGTATTGCAAGATGCCCTCATCCACCGCAAACAACATGATTTTACCGGCGTTTTTACTGCGATATTGTACCGTTACCGAGTCACCCGGCTGCACCTCTTTCGGCGCCGACAGCGTCACCCGCTGATCGCGGTTGGCAACATTCGCCGTAAAGGGTGCCACGGCAAAACTCAGTGGACTCATAAAAATTTCTTTGGATTTTAAATCGCGAGTGAACTGCACATTCACGTAGCCTTTGCCTTCAAAGCCACTGGGAATTGCGATTTTCTGTACGCTACTGGTGGTCGAGGTCGAAAACCATTGCCATGTGTGCACCTTGTCCGTCTCAATGGTAATTAAACCAGTGCCGGCATAGGGTGATTGAATATTCAAGGTAATTTCTTCATCCGCTGCATAGGCCGATTTATCCAGCGTCATCTGCATGGTTGCATCGCGAGTGGCAGCGCCTGCCGCGTTGCTTTCACCAATCACGGTGAACAGTTGGCGTGCCAAGACCACATCTTCGGCATTGCGAATGAGCAGCACGTAACTGCCAGAATTGGCCGTTGGCAAAATATAATCTAAGCCACCCGCCGGAATATGCAACGCGTCTTTTTTAAGCGAAGTTTCAATGCGTGCGCTTCGATACTCATAGTTGCCCACCGTATTCTTAGAACCTGTTCAAAGTTTTTGCAGTAGGAGACGTATAAAAGCAAGAACAACCATATGCAAACTCGTATTAAGTTTTCTTTCGCAGTTTTTCCATAAACGACGACACTTCTCAAGCCAAGAAAAAGAACGCTCAACTAC
>JANNXD010000104.1:0-10638 GCA_031409375.1 Gammaproteobacteria bacterium
GCCTTTCAGCGCCGCTAGCGCTAACTTGGCTTTCTGGCTTCCGCTGAATAGTTTGCGCTTGCTTTCGCTCATTTATTAACCCCTTATTTTCCGGCAGCCTCTATCTTAAACTGCTGTCCTGTTTTCGGGGTCCACTATAGACATGTCAAGCAGCTGCAGCCGTTCGTGCTCGTATTGACTGGAAATATTTGCTTGGATTGGAACTCACCGATCCTGGATTTGATTTTTCGGTTTTATCTGAGTTTCGTTCACGATTGATGAGTCACGAGGCTGAAGATCGTTTGTTGTCAGTACTTTTGGATTATTGTCGTGAAAGTGGCTTAGTTAAAGCGCGTGGCCGACAAAGTACAGATGCCACTCATGTATTTACTAGGGCGTGTTGACGATTCAAGATGAACTCGCGGGAAAAAATAATGGTAGTATGCGCAACACTATCAACTAATGAGTTTATCTTGATTATGACTTACAGCGCGCAACGATCATCCGGTAGCAGGTCTGAACACACAACCAGAGACACAACATCCAGACATGCCAACACTGATATTTCTGCTGGCTCTGTTATAAATGGAATACGGCCTACTCATAATCTGGGAAATATTCAGCCGCGCGTGGACGCTCAAGCTTCTCAAGAACTACGGCAACCCGCGGTTACCAGTGCTAGTTTTCCTAGTAAGTTGCATCATTTAGTCGGTAACTCAAGTCATCAAGAAATTATAAGCTGGGATCGAAATGGACGGTCTTTTACTATTCATGACACACTTCGTTTGGAAGAAGAGGTACTAGGCACTTATTTTAAGACTTCAAAACTAAGATCTTTCTTCAGACAACTGAGCGCGTATGCCTTTAAAAGACCTATTAATAGGCAACCTACCTTCTTTCATATTGATTTTATTCGGGGTAATACCTTTAATTCTGACATGGTGCAGCGCGTAAAAATTAAAGGACCTGATTCGCGGACAAACAATACAGCACCAACATTAGAGGATATAGCAGCATTACCGCCAGCACCGACCACTTCAAGCAGCAAGGACTCTCAAATAAGCGCAGATGCTGATGTGAGGAGTCAATCAAAGCGAGCTTCGAAAAGTGCTGCTAATGATCAATGCAATCGAAGCACAAAAAAGCTAAAAACAAATCCCTATATGCGTGATGGAAACGCCACCCTTGTTCAAGAGGGGGATGTCATTAACAACAATTATGCTAATGAATCGCCGCCACAACAACGGGTAACGAGTAATCCATCGGATTTTATTGTGGACCATACGTTGATTGATTTTGAACATGCGGGCTTGGAAGCATTGATGGATTTTGAAGATGCGGACTTTCATTCACTATTGGATGATCCTATTTTCTCAGGGAGAGATGACCAAACGGTTGAAGCGACCGGAGTCAATTCTTTTGCGTACAATCAATATTCAAATGAAATTGATCCGCTTTTACTACTGTCTGAATCATCGCTACCAGAAGAAAATCTATGGCATGGCGAAAGATGATAGTCATTATTATTCTGTCAAATTGAAAAAAACGGAATTTACTATTCAATGCCAAGCCCTAATCGTTGTTAATTGAGGGCATCAAGATCAAAACCAAGCTGCCTCTTTAGGCATTCGGCTTGCCGGGAAAAGTTCAAATAAATCACTGGTGCATTTTCATTCGCATCTAAAATCTGAGAGGGCGCATCATTCAAATCAGAAACAGTTCGAAATTGTTCAGGACTTTGCTCTAAGGCTTTTTGCAACTCGATGGCTTCATTAAAGTAGTAACCACCCACAATCAGAACCTCCTATAGGGGGAAAATGACAACCAGAAGAGAAGATGCAGATTGGCCCATAGGATGCGCCCCGTCACTTTCTTGCAGGTGTGCAGTAAATGATGGTGATTATTCCAGTAAATCCCCACATACACGAAGCTCAGGACTTAGCTCAAAAATACCGGTGCCAGTGTGCGAAGCGCTTCAAAAGTCGGATCGTGTGGCACCTTCATTTCGAGCACGATGATAGTAATGATGATGGCGATAACGCCATCACTGAATGCTTCGAGTCTGCTTTTTCCCATGACTGCCTTTTCCCATGAATATGCCTCAAAATTTTTCGGGTATTTTACTGAGCCCTGTATGGCCGCAGATAAAACCATTCATCGAGATCAATGTGACAACTGCATTGATTTTCTGCTTTATAAAAGAGCGGCCAACGCAAGCAAAATTAATTCAATACAGCCAAGTGATCCTGCGCCAGAATTTTTGTAGCTATCGACTTTTGACCAGTTATCACCATGTTTAGAGCCGTTTTCGTTTGATTTGATTTGCTCTGACATGACTTCGTTTAACGAAACCGCGCTTGAAATATCAAACTTATCGAGTTGATTAATTTGGGTACTCATATTTTTACCCAATTGATCAATTGCGGATGTCAGTCCTTTGATGGATTCTTTATTCGATTCACGCTGTTCTGCGGTAAATCTCGTCATATGGGCTGTGCGCTCATTAGTGGCGCTAGAACGAAAAATAATGGCATTACTGGGGATGTGAATTATTTTGCTGTCCACTATGGTTGTTGTTGTCACTTTTACGCCTGGAATGATGAAGACTGGAATGATCGCAAAATCAAATAGCGCAGCAGCGTTGGATTGTTTTTTTCTCTGATCTTGTTGATATGAAATGATGACGACAATGTCGGCAGCATATAAATCGTGAATCGCATTTAGCGTTATTTTTTGATCTATATCACTGGTGCTGACAATGCTCACCGAACGAACATATTTTTTGTTCTTCAAAAGATTCTTCTTAAGTTGTTCCGCTGTATTGGTTAATGTTGAGATTGGAATTAATCTATGGTCGTCACCGGGTATCATTAATATGGCAACATTGGATGGAAATACCAAAGGTTTTTTTTCGTGGGTTACTAAAGAATCTTTAACCGGCGCCAAAATATTACCTAATGTTTGCGAGCGATCGCTTACCGATTGCAAGGTACCGCAGCCAGAAAAAACTGTGAATGCTAAACCTAACAATAGAATTTTAAATGATGATCTCATCGATCTCTCCTTTGTTTAATATAAAGTAGCACTAATAAAAGCGGTGAATTATCGCATGATCATCGTAAACTCAGCTCCACAGGTTATTGGTCTAGACGGGATGATAAGTTAGCTCGACTCACTCCGCAAACAATTACCACAGAATTACCGATGCCAAAAAATGACTCTATCAAGTCCGCGATAAAATTCGTTTTAAGCACGCCAGCTGAATGTTTGCAAAAACAAGGCTGCAAACTCCGGTTGACTCAAGCGCTTCTCAAACTAGAATTGTAGAATCCGAACCATTTAAACGGGCCGTTTTGGCGTTAGCACCTGCATCGCATCCATTGCGTGAAGCCTTGCAGTTAAAAAGATTGTAAATATGCAGCACCTTAAAGCGCATCATTTGCCATTGAGTTTTTCTTTAACTTCCTCATCGCTGAGTTCAGGGCCGACCCATACCAGTGCCTTCGAGGCACCAGTACGCATTGCGAATTCCAGGAACAAGCGCTCTTCGATTTGACATAAGCCACCATCGGTCATTTCCAGCGGATGTATCAGTATCTGTGAAGGCATTCGAAAAAAGCGAGCATTTTCGATCTATCCCAACGTAGTCTTGAGAGCATGCTGAGCTGCGGAGAAATTGCCGATCAACATTCTCTCAGTCGAAAATGGAACGTCAGATTGGAATGTTGTTTCGGTACCTGACTTCAAATATCTAATGCGAAACTGATTACGTCTGATTCTGATATAAACAGGATTCGGAAAGAGCGCAGTTAAAACCTTTATCATAAAAAATTGAGCACATCTGCTTATTGATCAAGTCGAGATGATAATTTAGCTCAGACCTAGTCTGAAAACAATGACGACAGCATTGCTGCCACCAAAAAATTACTCGATCAAGACTGGGGTTATTTTTTTTAAATCACCACAGCTTAATTTCTCAAAAAAGTTATCCCATGGATTAAGCCAGTCATTACAGTTCAATTGAATTGCATAGATCCAGCAATAAGTCCAATCCAATTTATTGCCTAAGAACCTGTTTATAGTTTTTTCAAGTTTGTAGAATGAGCGCATAACATTTCAAAAGGAGATTGAGATGAGCAAGTCTTAAAAAAAATTAGTTGGAGATGCTCGAATCATCAATGGACGGACCGAGAAAACTAGCTTTTGTTTTGTAGATGCGCAAAGTGTTAAAAACACAGATACATGAGGTACATGGCTATGGATAATTTTTATGAACACCTCCCGCAAGATGGCGCACCAGCAGACAGTTTGGTGATTTTGCTGCATGGGGTTGGGTCGAATGGGCGGGATTTGATTTCACTTGCGCCCATGTTTTCGAAAAGCCTACCGCGCGCGGCGTTTGTCTCGCCAGACGCGCCGTTTGCGTGTGATATGGTGCCACCAGGCTATCCCGATTCGTATCAGTGGTTTTCCCTGCAAAACCGTGATCCGCAAGTTATGTTGCGTGGAGTTGCGATTGCATTGCCTTTGGTTGAGGCGTTTATTGAGGCGCAGCGTACGCGGTTTGCTTTGGGTTATGACCGATTGGCATTGGTTGGGTTTTCGCAAGGGACCATGACGAGTCTGTATGTTGCGCCGCGCCTTAAAGGTCAGATCGCGGGTGTGGTTGGGTATTCTGGCGCGTTGTTGCCAGATCTAGCGGCTCAGATTTCCGCATTGCAAAAACCACCGATCCATTTGATCCACGGGCAGGCCGATGACGTTGTGCCGGTGAGCGCGCGGGAGATGGCGAAGGTCATGCTGGAGGGGCAGGGGTTTAAGGTTAGTGGTCATACAACGGCTGGCCTCGCACACAGCATCGATATGCGTGGCGTTCAAGACGGTGCAGCATTTTTGAAGTCTGCTTTTGCTGTTTAGATTCAAATGCTATTAGATTCAAAATACAATGCAGCTTCAACCGCGCAGTGCCTAACAAGTTATGCGGCGATGGCCGTCATTTTTGAACCGTGCCAAAACATTGGATTTAGAACTCATAATAAATTATAGTCTCGGCGTTTAAGTCTAGTTGGGCATCTAAAGCCGATGTTAAATAAGTCACGGTCATCTGAAGAAGAAAACGAACAACCTACTTTCCAAGACAGGTTAGTTATGGCTGTTTTAGCACCCATTGTTTTTAGCATTTCTATGCTCATAGTTTTAAGTCCGCTTATCTTTTTCTTAATGAGGTCTGTAAGAAATAATCTTGGGGATTTGTATTACCTACACCTACCACATTGGTCAGTTGTCTTGATTGTTCTTGTCGCGGGCTTATTGCCAGCAATTGCAGGTTTTATATTGGGCACGAGTAAGCTTGCAAAATTGTTAGGGCACTTCTTTTACACAAATATGTGGTACGAAAGAGATATAAGAAAAACCATAGCTTGTTGGCTTGGTCTCTTTGCCATTGCATTTTTTTTATTGGGTATGGTGTATGTAGGTCAACTTTATTAGTCCATTTTAAATAAACGTCTGCTGTCACCTCTACCAAACCGTCTCCACCAACCCACTATTCAATAGATTGCTGTCAGCCGTAACCAGTTGAGCATGTTTGGAAGTACACTATCTCGTTTTCCGGCACGGTTCAAAAATCAACGAAAAGCCTATTTGAGACAGAAGCGAATTAAGCATTCTTAATAATCTTGATTTGTTAAGCTTTAATAGACAGGATCCAAGTTGTAATATTCATTCCTTTTTTAACAACAACCCTTTTTTACAGGATGCTCAGTATGGGCCGAGCCTATCAAAACCGTAAAGATTCCATGGCCAAAACCGCCGACATGAAAGCCAAGGTCTACAGCAAATATGCCCGAGAGATCTACGTTAGCGCGAAATCTGGCGGTACTGATCCCGATGGGAACCTGGCATTGCGTGGCATAATTGACCGAGCCAAAAAGGATCAGGTGCCTAGCCATGTGATCGAGAAGGCACTCGAAAAAGCCAAGGGTGTTGGTGGTGAAGACTTTTCTCCCGCCCGTTATGAGGGCTTTGGTCCGGGTAATTGTATGGTGATCATCGACTGTTTAACGGACAACCCTAATCGAACCTTTGGTGATGTGCGCCTGTGTTTTACCAAAACGAAAACCAAAATTGGCACTCAGGGTAGCGTGAGTCACATGTTTGACCAAAGTGCGATTTTTGTTTTCAAGGGCGAGAATGAAGAGGCGGTATTGGATGTCCTGATGCAGGCAGATATCGATGTCACCGATATTGAGCAGGAAGATGGGCATATCACCGTGTTTGCTCCCCACACCGACTATGCCAAAACCAGGCAAGCCTTGACGGAAGCTTTTGACGGTATTGATTTCGAGGTTGACGAGATTCAGTTTATCCCGCAAACCACTACCCCGATTGGCGATGATGACAAAGAGATGTTTAACAAATTTCTGGATATGCTCAATGACCTGGATGATGTGCAACGGGTCTACCACAATGCTGAGATCTGATTTGCAAAAAACATAAGTTGTTAGGCAACGTTTTTAATATTGGCAGTGCAGAATGCTGCCCTACAAATCAATATTGCCACGAATGATAAATTCCTGAAGCAATCTATCGATTTCCATGTTGACCTTGAACAGCGAAATACTAGTGCCTTCTAATCCTTCAAAATACGCCTTGGCTTTGCTTTTATCGACACAGCTTTTTAAATCATCAAAGCGGCCAAATTCGTTGATATTGGCATCTGTCACACCCGCATTCATCATTCGGCTTAATTTGGCTTTAAATAAGGCGATGCTTTCGTATTCTGTGCTGCCCAGCCGGTTAACGAGCTCGTTAATTTTTGCAGTTTTAGCTGCTGCTCGATATTCTGTAATATATTCCCTAAAGGTCTTTCCTTGTTCTGGTCTAATATCACCACGCTGCACTTCATTCAGAAAAATATTGGCAAACTTTTGTTCTTCTTGGCTTAGCGTAGCAAAAGACTTATGCAATTCATTGAGAATATTTTGTATTTCGTTGTTACTTGCATCGCCTTGTTGCATCGTTTTTAAGTATTTTTCAAAACGGGAGTTCATATAATCCGCGTCGATTCTGCCTGTGTCGATTTCGGTTAAATGCCCCGATATTTCAAACGGCACATTATCTGTGAAACCAATTTCACTGCCGCTAGAAAGCTCTTTATAACGCAATGCCAAAATCAAATAGGTGTTTTCATCCAGATTAAGTGTCACTTCGGTTGCTTGCTTACCCTTGCCAAATGAGTAGGTGAGTTTGCTCCAAATAAACCCCTGAATTTTCGCCGCTTCTAAATAATGATTTAAACCAGTAAACAGTTTTGCAAATTGACCACAAACGGAGGATTCTGCTGGCAGTTTTTCAAAGTTATGAATGCCTGCATGATTGAACAACTGAACAATTTCATCAAAAACAGCATTAATTTTTTTCAAATTTCCTGGTAATTTTTCGACAAAAAGTCCGACGGGTTTATCTCCAGAATACAGCTTAACTGCATCATTAATATTACGCTCCATGCTGTGCGGATAACGATAATAACGAATGGTGCCGAAGGGTTTTTCATGTTCAATATAAAGGCGGTTGGTGCGCGAAAAGGCCTGGATGATGTTTTCATACTTAAGCACTTTATCCAGATACAAGGTATTCAACCATTTGGAATCAAATCCCGTCAGCATCTGGTCTACCACGATCAACACATCAATTTGTTGATCGGGTGTTTTTTCAATGCGCAAATAGGGTTTTTTATGGGCGAGCCGGGCAGCCATGTCTTTTTTCCATTTAGCGTGGTTGGCCAAGGTAAAATCCTGGCCATACTGCGCGTTATAGTCTTCTACAATTTCAATTAAACCCGCTTGTTTTAAAGCGGTGTTAGTGTAATCACTGCCTTCGTCAATATGCGGATCAAAAAGCGCGCTTATTTTTAATTCAGGTGCAAATTGTTTTAAGCGACGATAATATTGAATAGCTTCTGGAATACTGCTGGTCGCAAAGATTGCGTGAAACTTAGAGTTTTGACTCAGGCTTATCCAATTTTTACAAATATCTTCGACCACTTCTTGTTGATGTTCTGCGCGTGTATATTGTGACGTGGGCACATCGTCTTCAATGCCTTTGACATACTTGCCATCCGCCTCAGTATGCCCAGCCATGGCGACATCACGCAGGTAACGGTTAAACACGGCTTTTTTCTTCGGATCAGCCAAGGCTTCGCTTTCGTTATTGGCTTTGGATTTTAGCAATGCCACTGCGCGTCTTAAATCTTTGTCTTTGTAGGTCATCACCTTGTAAGGGTCGAAACCCAAAACATTTTTATCGCGGATACCATCGGCGATGCTGTAGCGGTGCAGTTCGTTACCAAATACGGTTGAAGTGGTGTTGTGTTTCTTTTGGTTTTCATCCTGAATCGGTGTACCGGTAAAACCAAAAAACACCGCTGCAGGAAAAGTATTTTTAATGGTGATCAGCATATCGCCAAAAGTGGAGCGGTGGGCTTCATCAATAATAAACACCAGCCGTTTGTTATTGATGAGTGCAATATCATGGCTTTGAAAGCTCACACCCTCGGCATTGGCGTCTTCACTGATATTACTCATTTTTTGAATCGAGCTGACAATCAAGGTATCGGCGGGATCTGTGCTTTTGAGTTTAGTGATCAACACGCCGGTATTTTCGGTGGCCTGTACCGTTTCACCATCCCCAGCAAAGCCTTGGTATTCTTGTAGGGACTGCACGCCCAGCTCGATTCGATCCATTAAAAAAACCACTTTATCGGCGTCTTTCGAGTGTGCGATCAGTTGCGCCGATTTAAAACTGGTCATGGTTTTACCTGAGCCAGTGGTATGCCAAACATACCCGCCTAACCTGTCCCCCGCACCAAGATAATTGCTGTGCCAGTTGGTTTTGGATACCTTGTCCGAAATCGCGTTGGCGGCATAATACTGATAACTGCGCATGACTTTGAGCACGCCGTCTGAACCATCTGCCACGGTGTAAAAACCAATTAACTGGTGTGCCATGGGGATAGATAAAAAACGCGAAGCAATGCCTTTCCAATCGTTAATGGGTTCGTTATCAAAATCGGCCCAGTGAAAATAAAAGTCTTTATTAAATTTTCCGTCCATTCCTGGGTTGGCAAAATACACCGTCTCGCACGGTTCCATGGCGACAAATACCTGCACCAAGGCAAACAAGCCGGTAAACATACCCTCGGCAGAATATTTTTCAATTTGGTTATAGGCATGGTTGACGGATACGCCGCTGCGTTTAAGTTCTATATGAATCACCGGCATGCCGTTAATCAGCAAAATAATATCGCCACGACGATCGTTGAGTAGGCAGGAGGTTTTGGCGAACCTGGGTTGCTGCACCATTTGGTAACGGCTTTGGCCGGCGGCGATTTCTTGACGATCGTAAATTTTTAGGCTGATTTCTTTGCCCTGGTGCAATGGATCGTTCGGGTTATCGCGAGTAATCGCGACTGTTTTGCCGTTAATAAAACCGTTCAGCTTAAGCGGGGTTTTTAACTCACGAATTTGCTCCACAATTTGCTGCATTTCGGTATTGCTGAGCGGCACGTCGTTCAAGCGATCAATATCTCGATTGTTCTGAAATAAAATCGCCGCCCAGTTTTGCAGTAAATCCGCCTCGGTTGGATTTTTTAATACCTCACTTTCCCAACCCTTATTTTTTAGCTCATCAATTAAGGCGGTTTCAAAAGCGCTTTCTGTGGTAAATGCCATTATTTATCGTCCATATTCGCCGCTGCGATCAAATCCATAAAAAATGGCAATTTGATCTCACTCGTCGCCACCTCTCTCTAACAGTCTATTGCGCAAATAAAATTATTCGGCCTGTTTTGTTCAATAGAAAATCCATTGTATTTCATAGTCTTAGATTTTTTACTCGTATTTCTATTGCGCACTATAACGCGCTATTGGCAACATTAATCGAAATTGTTCAATAGAAATTAAACCAACCAATACCGCCGCCAGCGATTCTCACCTTTCACCTGGATATGAGATTCATCCAGCATGGCCTTTAATTGCCTACGCACCTGATGTGCAGGAATTTCCTTACCAATCCGCTGGTGTATTTCACCAAATGCCGAGACCGGATGACGCTTTAGGTCTTCCAGAATCAAGGCTTGCAGGCGTGGGGGTTCAATACGGCTTAAAGTGGTATGGGTTGGAAACTCGGTATGACGCAAAATAGCAGGATCTATAAAGTAGCGTGTGCCTTTAGTTCGACCGATTTGACTGACAACCGCGGCATCCACTAGGGGTTGCACCCAAGGAATTACGGCACTAGTATCAGGTAGCTCAAGGGCATCTGCCAGCTGTCGGGCAGTCATACCTTCAGATTGCACCAGAATACCCAAAGTAATACGTGCTCGCTGGCTAAGCTGAAAGGCTTTATCTACACGAGCGATGAAGTCGATTACCTCAGATTTAATCATGCGACGCGATACCGTTACTTCAACGCGATCATTACCTTCAACCACTAAAGGTACGCTGCGGCCTTGGGAAGTCAATAGACCTCTTGCATAACCCTGGAAGAAATAATAAAAAGGATGAATTTTCAGCAAGAGGTATTCATGGATGAAATTCAGTGGCATTGAGGGAATGAAGGCAGAGAGCTTTCGGCGGTTGACTGGGGTAAAGAGATCTA
>JANNXD010000105.1:0-25281 GCA_031409375.1 Gammaproteobacteria bacterium
CCAGGTTTCATTCGCTGTTAATCAGTTAAACCTTCGTCCTAGAAAATCGCTTGCTTTTAAATCTCCTGCTGTTTTAATGCAGGATCAACTGGCGGCTTTCGCCGCTTAAACTGTTATGCACTTCGCGGTTGAATCTGCCTATTTATTCTTCCGAATTAAGGTTAACCCCCCTCGCCGTCAGCTAGCGGATGTATTAGCGTATTGGCTAGTGAATATAGAACTGGGTCGCATACGAAGTACAAAATAGAGCACACACTTTGAGTGGATAACGAAGTACAGACTAAGAAAAGATATTGGGAAAGACAATCTTTGGCGAGAGGATATTTTTGTTTTACAGCAGGAGAGTTAACTCAGGAGATGATTAAAGAGTATCTAGAGCATCACTTTGAGAGCAAAGAAAATCCTAACTGTAAATCGAAAGTTAATAACCGGTTTTAGCCGGTATTTGGTGGGACTTTTAGTCCCTGGTTTTAACTCACCGGCTTCAGCCGGTGGTTGTTAATTGGTGTTGTTGATGTTGGTACATCATAAGCATCAATAAAATGAACTTATTAATATGATACAACTTGGTCCTGGCTTCTTCAGCTTTTTCAAAAAATCGAATACTAATAAGGTAAAATTTATTCGCTACGTATTAGTTGGTGGTAGTTCAGCATTATTAGATTTTTTCGTTTTTCTTGTGCTATTTAAACTATTCTTGTGGTTATTTCCCTCGGCAATCTCCAGTATTATTCCAATTGTAAATATAGCAGGGATATTATCTGGATTCACTTGGGGGTTTTGGCTGCAAAAGACATGGACGTTTCAATCCAAGGGGCAAACGCATATTCAGTTTTTTTATACACTGCTGTTGTTGCTTTTTAATATATTGATAACGAGTTGGGCGATAGCGCCGCTAGCCATGTTATTTAATGATCAAATTGTGCTTGCGAAAATAATCATGCAAATTGTGATTATGTTGTGGAATTACTTTATTTATAACTATTTCATTTTTAAAGATGCTGGCGGTTGCCAATAAACGATAAAATTTTATCTGCGGTCATTATTCCTGTTTTAAATGCATGGTTTTTCCACTCTCTTTTAGGCCGCGATTTCTTGAGTAGAAAATCGCGGCGGTGGAATTATGATTAGTTGGCAGTAACTATACCCATAATAAATAAAATACTGGATAGGGTAAATAGACTCGCCAAGGTCTTGCCGATAATTGCTAGCCGTACTGCTCCAATCTGCTCAAACTTCACAATGCTGATCGCAAGGAGGGCGCAAACGCTGATAATTATGGGTACGATATAACGGAAATCTATATTGACGGGGAATGTCATACGCATATAAGTCACGCCAGCCCAAAGCAAAAAACCCGATAAAAGTAATGGGGTCATGCGTTTGAAATCTTCTTTCCCCATGTGATAAAGGCCCAGTATGATATACATCAACATAAGGATCGCATAAAAGCTGGTGGCTACAGCTGTATTTACAGATAGTGGGTTGGAATATTTGAATTCACCAAAAAGCCCCGTTTTACCTAAATAGTTCCAGAAAAACTGACGGCCCATACGGTCATCCCAAGGGTCAGTGAAAGGCTCGGTAATAAATATTTTTGCATCGAACCAGAAATAGTTGGCAGCGGTATTGCCAACAATAAGTGGCTGCAGGCCGTCAATATTATCGATGTACAATTTGTCGCGTTTGCCTTGCATTTTTAACATCAGGCCAGGCCCGACGGTAATAGCGACCGCAACGAGCATAATCAGGCTGGGTGCAATTGCCATTTTGAAATAGGTGGCCCATTGTTTGGTTTTGATCATTTTATACAGGCCAATTACTCCGAGCACGGCAACCAGAATCTCACCATTAGCCTTGGTTAGAATTGCTGCTGCGCCAACGAGTGCTGCAATCATTAAATCGCGTTTTTGATCATGCCTGAACCAGCGAACAATAAAATAAAGGCTGGCGCTGAATAAAAAGTACAGCATTGGGTCATTGCCGATGCGTACTGAGTGAATAATCGCTGCAGGCCAAAACGCAAATAAAGCGCCAATAATCCAGAAAAGGCCGTTGTATTGATAAGACTTGCACAAACGAGAGAATAAACCAGGCTTTTCCTGAGTCTCCTGAGTCTCCTGAGTCGCAGTTGCAATTGTTTGTAATTCAGGTTCAGTGGTTTTTCGATAGAGTGATATCAGTTCGTTGAGTATCAACAAGCCAAACAATACAAAACCCATCGAGTAGGCAAGACTCAATATCTGTTGGACGCGATAAATACTGACTTTATTGTGCGGCTCAACCAGTTGTGTTGCTTTATAAACAATGGCACCTGTGTAGTAATACAAAGGCGGATGAAAAAATGCACCGCCAACGGCATAGTCAATGGGTGGTGGCATCCAATGTTTAGTGAGGTATTCAGTGTAACCAATGTGATCGCCGAGATCGTGTTGGCGCACATGCGCAGGTGTTACCGAGAAATACATCAAGCGAATGAGTAGTGCGCCCATAAAGATCACTTTAAGTGATGTTGATACGCGTAGGTGCGATAGGATTTTCAATAATATTAATATGGCAGCTATTGTGCCTAGAATGAAAATTTTATTATATGATGCTTCTCTTTCAGCACTAATAACTATCCCCATTAATCCGCCAAAATCTGTATAGCGAATTTCTATTTGGTTATCGCCTTCATGTAAATAATGAGTTAAATCATAAGTAAAACCAAGGTTGTAGTCTCGGCGCTTATCCAGTGGAATAATATCGAGATTAATAGATTGCTTGTTAACAATTAGGGTCAGAATTTCGTCGTCAGGAATTATGCGCAGAATTTTGCTGGTATTTGCACCCATATGCATCTTGCCTTCAAGGCTATAAACGCCTGTTTCAGATGATTCCATAAAACCAGGGAAGTCGATTTCAGAGGCTTGTCCTGAAGGGGAGGTCAGCCTAAAATTGGAAAATTCAGGCTGGGAACTCAAGCTTAATATGTAGGCAAACAATCCTAGAGCTAATGAAAAAATCAGAAGAGTTACGCATTTAGACATTAGGTTTTTCATTGCTTTGTTTATCCTGGATGTTTTTTGTGTGGTTTTATAACCTCAGCTTTAAGCAACCCAACTTCCTGGATTAAGTTCTTATTACCCTCTGCCAGCTTTGAGATCACTATAGAGAATTGAATTAAAATAAAAAAAATAGACGTTACCAGTATTAAAAGCAAGGCGGCCGGTGCGTAAATAATTCCTAGTGCTTTTGCCACTAGCTCAAGAAGCGGTTTATAGATGGCAAGGGAGATAAATACAAAGCCAAACCCGAGCCATAACAGGGAGTATTCTTCTTTTAACTTTTTGCGTTTAACCAGGCGCAGCACAAACGCAAACAGAAAAAGACTGCTGGTTACTGAAAAAAACTGGATTCTATTGTTGATAAGCAATTCAAGAATGGCGTCAATCATAATTAGGTCCTACGAATTTTTTGTCTTTGCGCGGTCATTAACATGGCCAGAATAACCTTGATCATATAATGCGCCGACTTCAGGCCTGAAATGGAGGACTGGCCACCTTGTCGCTCAACCATTTTTACAGATACTTCTCGAATCCGATAATCGTTCTTTCCCAGTAAGATAACTGTTTCGGGCTCAGGGTAATCTGTGGGATAGTTGGTGGCTAAAAATTGAATTGTTGATTTGTTATAAGCTCTAAAACCTGACGTGCTGTCGGTGATTTTTTTATGGATCAGCAAGTGGCTCAAAATTTCAAAAAGCCGTATTCCAATTCTGCGCATCAAGGTAGATTGAAAACCCTGTGTCTTTTCTAGAAAGCGCGAGCCAATACAAATATCTTCTTCCCCTTGTTGGAGCGGGGCAAGTAATTTTGGGATTTCTGTCGCCAAGTGTTGGCCGTCACCGTCAAACTGTATTGCGTAATCAAAATCGCCATAGACCGCATATTTAAAGCCAGTCTGTACGGCTCCGCCTATTCCAAGATTGCATGATAGTTGGATTACGGTGGCAAAACCGGTTGATTCAGCTTCGGTTTGAGTGTTGTCTTTGGAACCATCATTGATGACAAGACATTCATAATTTGGATCAGCCGCTTTCAGCGATAGAATTACATTGCGTATGCTTTTTTCTTCGTTATACGCAGGGATAATGATAAGTATTTTAGGTTTCATAACAAAAACTCTGTCGCCGAATAAAAATCCCTTTAGGTTGGAGTACTAAGTAACTTTAGCACGGTTCATACCCGATTGGTAAATTTGGGCGTGTTGACGTTCCGTGGTTTACTGGAATTACATTTGGATTCGCATAATTGCGCAAGTTAACGCGACCACACCGACGAAATTTCTTTTGAGCTTATCGAAACGAGTGGCAACACCACGGAAATGTTTAAGCCTAGCAAATGCATTTTCGACCAGATGCCGGTATTTATAAAGCCCCCTATCCAGATCAGCATTTCCAATAGTTGAATTGTTTTTTCGTGGGATGATAGGCGTGTATTTTTGCTGTTTAATTTGCCCGCGTAGTGATTCGCAGTCATAGCCTTTGTCCATAATTTTATAATCTGATTTCGGCAGTTGTGCAATGAAACTTGGCGCTTCTTTTACGTAGTTAGCTTCTCCACCAGTAATCGTAAAATCTATTGGAAGTCCGTATGAATCTACGGCTAAATGTATTTTAGTGGTGTTGCCTGCAACCGATTTTCCAATGCCAGTTTCTTGGCAATTTTGAGCGCCAGCACTATGCTGATGTGCCTTAACTATGCTGCCATCTATAAATGTCCATTCCATATCTGGTTCAACACAAAGCGCTTTAAATTGGGCTTTGGACTGATTGGATGTACCCAAAAAAGTCACTTGTGTGATGCGAATTTTGACGGTTTTGGCATTGCAGGTAAACTTGTATGGCGTCAATGGTTGGGCAGACAGTTGAACGCTCGCCAAGTCATAATGACTACAGTTAGGTAATGGCCATTTAGGTAAGCGTTATCAATGAGCGGGTCTATATGAGTAAATTATTGGAAGCATTGCGACAGGTTGAGCAAGCCAAAAAAAACCTTCATGCTCAGCAATCGGCAGCTTGTGCGGATATGCAGAAAATACACTATTTGTCTGTTGAACTGAACCAGCTTGCCCAACAGGTGAGTCATAGCACGCAATTATTGTTAGATAATTTTCCTGAGCTTTCCACCGTCGCGCAACAATCCATTGATAAAACCTGTCAGCAAATCAGAGAAAACAATATTCCGGTGTTAACACCCTTACATCCGCAATTAGTCTAACCAACATTCTAATAAAACCTAACTACACTCAAAAGTAACCGTATGTGAACATGCGGAATTTCGGCGTGCAAGAAGGACCTTATTCTATAATGCCATCACTGCTAAAAAAATGGTTGAAGCGTGAACCTCAGGCTGTTCTATCACCCGCGCAGCAATCTATTATGCTGAAGCTGCAAGATTGGCTTGGTGAGCATCGTAGGTTAGATGTGTCGGTGTTGGGTGATAGTCAATCCTATCAAAGTTTAATTGTTGCTTTACAACCTGAGCGCAATTGCTTTTTGATGGATGAATTATTTCCCCGCTATTTAGGCGCCATCAACTTGGTTGGGCAAACCCTAAAACTGGCTTTACGTGAGCATGGTCGAGAACTGTATTTGCAATCCCACTGTCTGGCAGAAACCATGCATCAAGGTTTGCCTGCTTATACCATGAAAATTCCACAACATTTAATGCAGATACAAAGACGACGTGGTTATCGAGCATTAGTGATGGGCTCAATGCGTCAGAGCGAGGTGATGCTACGAGTCGTGTCTGCTGGTGTTGATGCGCCGAATTCCATCATCAGCGGTATGGTGAAAGATGTCTCTATGTGGGGCGTGGGCATGGTTGTGCATAATGATCTTCGTCAAACGCTCAGCGTTGGTTTACATTTGGGTGCACAAATCATGATTGATGATTTATTACAGACGGAAGTTTTATTGGAGATAAAAAATATCCGCTACGACGCAGTGACGAAAATGACTACTTTAGGTTGTGTTTTTCTGTCAATTGCGCAGCAAGTACAAGCGCAATTGCAGCGTAAAATAATTGAAATTCAACGCCTACAAGTTAGGCATTTACGCGATAGCCAGGTTATGTGATTCCGATGTTTTTTGGCGTGCGTTGGAAAATGGGGTTGCTGATAGGTGCAATTCTTGCGGGGATGTTGTGCTTATATGGTGTGATTCAGCTCGCCGGTATTGATCAGCATTTTAATCTGCAACAAGCGCAGCGTACGCAAGAATATGATCGTCAATGGCATCGCTTTATCGAACAGAGAATTTGGCGCTATCAACGCTATTTATCTCAGCAATTTACGCTGCCTATCTGGCAGCAAGCTTTAGAAAATGCGGATACGCTAATACTTGAAAAAAATATAGGTAAGTTACAAGAAATTGCATTGATTCTCGATCCTTGGCGGGCTGTTACTATTTTTGATGCACAAGGCAAGATGCAGTTTCACTCAGGGGATGAAACACCAGATGCATGGTTGATTAATCAGGCCTTAGTCAGTTCAACGGCACATTGGTATTCGCATTGCGATCAAGAATGTTGGTTATGGATCGCGATTCCTGTTTTAGATGAAAGACGCACCGTGCTCAGCATTGCGGTGGATATGTCATCATTAATTACTGAGTTTGCAGCGTTAAGTCAAGCAGACGCTATGCTAGTGTCTGTTCACGCATCCTCGGCATCATTGGTGCCTAAAGCGACTTTAACTTCTAATGATGTGAATATTTTATCCTGGCCAACTCCGGTTCGTTTGTTTAGCGCAAACGATAGTCTTCATGGTTTAGTGGAGCGCATAGCGTTTTCGTATCCCTTTGAAAATCTGGCCAATGGCGTGCGCTATGCCGACGAAAATGGCCGATTATTTTGGGTAAAAACCTTTCCGTTTAGCGCCATTCTTTCTGATCAAAACAGCCAACAAATGCTCTATCTGGATGATATTACGGATGAGTATCAGCAGCAGGTCATTTTGGCTGGGAATTATCTTCGTTATGGATTGGCGATCTGGGCAGTTTTATTTCCTTTAATTTTATTATTGTTATGGCAGCCGGTTAAAAATTTACATAAGTTAAATGATGCCATGCGTCGCGCCAGAAGTGAGTCCTCAGAACAATTGCGTCAGCGTATATTGGAATTGCAATCTCCTGGGAAATGGATTGATGAAACGCAGCAATTATTACCCGGTGTGTTGATGTTGATAGATCAGCGCATATTTGTGCAGCGTTTACTGCAGCAACGTACAGAGTTATTAGAAAAAAGGCGTGCTGATTTAGAAAAAGAACGTGATTTTGTAACGACTTTATTGGATACAGCGCATGCAATTATTTTGTTGCAGAGCAGTCGTGGAAAAATTGAATTGATCAATCGTTATGGCACAAAATTGGTTGGAAAAAACAGTTTGCAGCTTGTGCATACTAGCTTTACTAGTTTGTTGCCTTATTGCGAAGAGTTGCCGGACATTCGCTATCAATTGGATGCGCTTAGCAAAGGAATGCGAGATGATTTTACGCATGAGTATGAATTTAAGCGTTTTGACGGTAAACGTATTTACATGGCGTGGTTTCATGCACGGTTGCCTAGTAAAGATGACTATGGATACCAAATTTTGAGCATTGCACTGGATGTTAGTCAGCGTAAACATGCGGAGGAATATTTGGGTTGGTTAGCTGCTCACGATGTCTTAACGGGGTTGGTAAATCGCCGTCACTTTGCTGATGAGCTTGATAAAATATTGAAGTCGAGCTTGCGCTATCACCAAAGTGGTGCCGTATTGTGTTTTGATTTAGATCAATTTAAAGATGTTAACGACACCTCCGGCCATGGTGTTGGCGATAATTTATTGAAGAGTGTTGCTCGTGTATTACGCAAGCAAGCACGCGATACCGATATTGTCGCGCGTTTAGGCGGTGATGAGTTTGCGATGATTTTACCTCAGGCTGATGAGCTTGAGTCAGCGGAAACCGCAGAACGGTTGTGTCGTGCTTTAAATAAAGTGCAGGTAGGTGGCGGAAAAAGCTTGCACTATGTTTCCGCCAGTATTGGTGTCGCAATTTTTCCACGGCAGGGTAAAACAGTTGCTGAGTTGTTAATGAATGCTGATATGGCGATGTCGCAAGCTAAAGAGGCCGGCCGTAATGGTTGGAAGTTATTTGCCGATGATGATCAAACGCGGACGAGTGTGAATGAGCGTGTATATTGGAATGAAATGGTCAAGCGTACTTTAGATGACGATAGTTTTGAAATGTATTACCAGCCGATTAAAAATCTACGCACGCAAACCATTTCTCATTACGAAGCCTTGCTGCGGATTTTTGATGATCAACATAAAATCCTTTCCTCTCAAAAATTTATCCTATCAGCAGAGGCCAGCGGCACCATTCAAGAGTTGGATATGCGCATTATAGCCAGAGTTTTTCGCCACAAAGCACATTTAGAAAGTTGTGGTATTGTGACTCAGTTGGCCGTTAATTTATCAGGCTTATCATTTAAAAATATTTATTTAGTTGAGCATATCGAGTCTTTGTATCAGCGTTATCAAATAGATCGAAGTAGCATTATTTTTGAAATAACTGAGACAGCTGCGGTTTCCGATGCGAAAGGTACGCAAGAGACCATGGGCATTATTAAAAAATCCGGTTATCGATTTTCGTTGGATGATTTTGGCGTAGGCTTTTCTTCTTTGTATTATTTGAAAAAGTTTCCATTTGATTATGTGAAGATTGATGGTTCATTTGTCCGTAATCTAACCGAAGATCTTGATGATCAAGTATTGGTAAAAGCATTGGTTGAGGTAGCGAAATCGTTCGGCCAATTTACCATTGCAGAATATGTGGAGACGAGTGAATGTTGCGAGTTATTAAAAACTTTAAATGTTGATTATGCACAAGGTTATTTTATTGGTAGGCCGGTACCGGCTGAAGAAATTTGGCCCCAATTGCAATTGAACATTGATGCAGCGAAAACTGGCTGAGTTTAGGTTTTTCTGTTCTTACGCATCTTTCCTTGCCTCCATGCCCCCAAGGCGACATCTTGCTTGGCACAAGTAGGAGTAGAGTCACCGTCAGCCCATTTTGGCTTAACGCCTTTGAGGGATTGGGTGTTATTTCTAATAATCCTAAATTCGTTAAGCATATTTTAATTTGTCGGGGCTATTTGCGCGGATGGCAAAATTTTATACAATCGCCGATTGCCATTCGAGGATCCTGTCCATGTTACGAATTCATTCTGAAGCCTTGACCTTTGATGATGTGCTGCTGATGCCTGCCTATTCGGAGATTTTGCCGCGTGATGTTTCACTGACTACGCAACTCACGAAGAGTATTACCCTGCATATCCCGCTGATTTCTGCTGCTATGGATACGGTTACTGAATCCAATTTAGCCATTGCTATCGCTCAAGAAGGTGGGTTGGGCATCCTACACAAGAATCTTTTGCCAGAGGATCAAGCCCTTGAGGTGCGCAGGGTAAAAAAATTCGAAAGTGGGGTGGTAAAAGATCCGGTGACAGTATCTGCCGCGACTACGGTAGGTGAGCTTCGTGAAATTACCCAGGCGCATCGGATTTCAGGTGTGCCAGTGGTGGGCGCAAATCATCAATTAATTGGTATTGTCACCAGTCGTGATGTGCGCTTTGAAGATCGGTTGGATATCCCGGTTGAGCACATCATGACGCCTAAGCATAAGCTGGTGACGGTAAAAGAAGGTGCCAGCCTACAAGAAGTCAAAGCATTATTGCATCAACATCGAATTGAAAAGGTGTTGGTGGTGAATGATGCTTATGAACTTTGCGGCATGATCACCATGAAAGATATCAGTAAAGCCGAAGCTTACCCCAGTGCTTGTAAGGATGAGCAAGGGCGTTTGCGGGTAGGGGCGGCAGTTGGTACAGGGAAAAGCAATCAAGAGCGCATCGAAGCTTTAGTGCAAGCGGGTGTTGATGTGTTGGTGGTTGATACCGCGCACGGTCATTCTAAAGGCGTCATCGATCAAGTACGTTGGATTAAAGCGCAATATCCTTATGTACCCGTGATCGCGGGCAATATTGCTACGGCCGAAGCGGCATTGGCATTGGCTGAAGCAGGCGCTGATGCGGTGAAAGTTGGCATTGGTCCGGGATCTATTTGCACCACGCGTATTGTTGCCGGTATTGGTGTGCCGCAAATTTCTGCAATTGCGGCTTGTGCAACGGCATTAAAAAATCATCCAGTGTCAATTATTGCCGATGGTGGCATTCGTTATTCAGGCGATATTGCCAAAGCGATAGCAGCCGGCGCCCATGTGGTGATGATTGGTAGTTTGCTGGCGGGGACAGAAGAAGCGCCCGGTGAAGTTGAATTATTTCAAGGTCGTTATTACAAAGCGTATCGCGGTATGGGGTCGATCGGTGCAATGGGGCAATCACACGGCTCTAGTGATCGTTATTTTCAAGAAACCGTTCGCCGTGATAAGTTGGTGCCTGAGGGTATCGAAGCCAGGGTGGCTTACAAAGGTCCAATGTCCGCGATTGTTCATCAGCTGATTGGTGGGTTACGTGCCAGTATGGGCTATACCGGATCGAAAACCATCGCCGTACTGCGACAAGAACCCAAATTCGTCCGCATCACCGGCGCTGGTATTAAAGAAAGCCATGTGCATGATGTAATGATCACCAAAGAAGCCCCGAATTATCCGATTAGCTAAAAATTGATTTAACAGTTAATTTTATAAGCTTTTGAAAACTACTCATTTATTTGTACGCAGTATGGGAAATCAGTTTGTGTTGGTGGAGCGATTAGTGTGAGTATTTTAGATGCAAAAGAAGCCCCTGACCGGATAAAAGAGATTTTATGCTTGGGGAGGATAGTAATCACATTCAAAAAGAAAAAATTATCGCTGGAATGTTATCGGTTTTATTTAAAGATGAAAAGTTTTGTTCTGTATTAAAAATTAATGAGCAAACAAGTTTGGAGTTATCTGAGGATGTAATTCGGCGTAAAATTTTTAAAAAGGAAATGATTTCAAATCTTATTGAGTATGGCCGCCCTGTGCATGCAGAAATGTCTGCAATAACTTCAGCGGCGAGATTAGGGTTAAGTGTCAATAAGGCTTTTTTATATTGCACAACTTTTCCTTGTCATTTATGTGCCAAGCACATTGTCGCATCAGGGATAAAAAAAGTTATTTTTATTGAACCTTATCCTAAAAGTCTTGCTTCTTATTTGTATGCTGATTCCATTGAAGTAGAAAATAAATTTAGTGCGGACAAGGTGATTTTTTATCCATTCACTGGTGTTGCACCTAGAAGATTTATAGATTTTTTCTTGTTAAGAGATGCAGATAAACGTAAGCAAGCGGATGGAAAAAAAATTGAGTGGCAGAAATATACCGCCACACCTCGACTTAAACGATTTGATGAGAGTTATTTGACGATAGAGGAACATATGGCAGCGGAAATTCTGGATTTAGTATCAAATGGAGATGAAAGATGAAAGTTTATCAGTCAAGTAGGGAAATGCTTTATAAGCAAGCTATGCTGGCGGCATCTGCAATTGAAAAAAGATCCGCTTGGCAAAAAGAAGCCGCTTGTTTTAAAGGTAGTGATCTCAGAGCACGAGCCTACTCTAAGCAAACGAATACAAAGAAAGAGATCGTTTTAGCCGATACTAACTGAGCCTATTTTTATGACCAATATTCATGCCGATAATATTTTAATTCTCGACTTCGGCTCGCAATATACACAATTGATCGCCAGACGCCTGCGCGAAATTGGTGTGTATTGCGAGTTGCGTAGTCACGATTGGTCGATGGATCAGATCAAGCAATTTAAGCCACGCGGTATTATTTTGTCCGGTGGTCCAGAATCGGTGACGCAAGCGGATCCTTTGATCTCACGCAACTATTTAACGCAATTGGTAGAAGTGGCGCCAGTGCCGATTTTGGGCATTTGCTATGGTATGCAAGCCATGGCGCAGCAATGGGGCGGTGTGGTCAGTGGCGGTGGCAGTGGTGAATTTGGCCATGCGGATTTGCATATACAGAAGTCGCATGCGTTATTTGTGGGCGTACCGGATCTGAGTCGAGTGTGGATGAGTCATGGTGATAAAGTCACGCGCTTACCGACTGATTTTGTCAGTATTGCATCAACTGCAACCACCGCAATTGCCGCTATGGCGCATACCAGCAAGCCGTGGATCGGCTTGCAATTTCATCCTGAAGTCACACATACCGATGGTGGTTTAACACTGCTTAAAAATTTCGCGCTGACGATTTGCGGTTGCCAAGGCTTATGGAAGCCGACCGCGATTATCGAGCAAATGATTGCTGATGTTCGCGCCAAAGTGGGCGATGAACAAGTTTTGCTGGGCCTATCGGGTGGCGTGGATTCCTCTGTGGTGGCTGCGTTATTACATAGAGCGATTGGCGATCAACTGGTGTGTGTGTTTGTCGACAACGGTTTATTACGTTTAGGCGAAGCTGAGCAGGTGATGACTACTTTTGCGGATAATCTGGGTGTGCGGGTTATCCAGGTGAATGCGGCTGAACAATTTCTTACGCGTTTAAAAGGCGTGAGTGATCCTGAACAAAAACGCAAAATCATCGGTAATACCTTTATTGATGTGTTTGATGCCCAAACGCAACAATTGCCGCAAGTGGCTTGGCTCGCGCAAGGCACCATTTATCCTGACGTGATTGAATCGGCTGCCAGTCAAACTGGCAAAGCGCATATCATTAAATCGCATCACAATGTCGGTGGTTTGCCAAAGAACATGAAGCTAAAGCTACTCGAGCCGCTACGTGAGTTATTTAAAGACGAAGTGCGCACCATTGGTCGTGAATTGGGATTGGCCTCTGCTTTGGTGGATCGTCATCCCTTTCCAGGCCCAGGTTTGGGGGTGCGAATTCTGGGTGAGGTAAAAGCTGCATACGCCGACATATTGCGTGAAGCTGATGCAATTTTTATTGATGAGCTGCGCAGCAGTGGTTGGTATGCGCGGGTCAGCCAAGCTTTTGTGGTATTTTTGCCTGTGAAATCGGTAGGTGTGGTAGGCGATGGCCGTCGTTATCAATATGTTGTTTCGCTGCGAGCCGTTGAAACTACAGATTTTATGACCGCAACCGCAGCGGCATTACCGCATGATTTGCTGAATCGAGTGAGTACTCGCATCATCAATCAAGTTCCAGGCATTGCCCGGGTTGTCTATGATATTTCTTCAAAACCACCGGCGACGATTGAGTGGGAGTGAGCACTCGCTCAGTTATTGAAAGCAACCGTCATGTTTTGATTCGCATCATGTGTGCTTAACGGCTTATTGGCTATGAATAGGTTAGGTCTTGTTAAATAGTCATAATAAGCCCGAACGTGTGTGACATAAGAGCGTACCTGATCGTGACCGCGTAGGTATTTTTGTTTGCTGACATATTCGGGTATTGATGCATATTTTAATTGTTGTCGCACATCGATCCAATTGGCACTATTGTCACCAGCGGCTTCCGTGGCGCGAATGGCTCGCAATAGATGGGCTGGACCAATGTTGTAAGAGGCAAGCGCCATCCAGGTGCGATCCGGTTCGGTAATATAATCCGGTAGCCGGTTTTTAATGGTATGCAGGTAACGCGCAGCGCCATATATGCTTTGCGTTGGATTTTGCCGATTGGCAATGCCCATGTCGGCAGCTGTGTCCTGCGTGAGCATCATTAATCCTTGTACACCGGTGGGTGAAACAGCATCGGCTTGCCAGCGAGATTCTTGATAGCTAATGGCGGCGAGTAATTGCCAATCCAATTGATACTGTGCCGCTGCTTTTTTAAAGGTGGGTAGATAATCTTGGAGTCGCTTGCTGACGTGCTCGGTAAATGCAGGTCCACTGATTAGAGGATCTTGATCGGGCAGCATCATAAAGTGATCTTGTAATTGTGTTAACAGGCCAGAGTCTTGCGCATTTTGTAAGAAGCTTTGGGCTAGCTGATACAGGCGTTGATCAGTTTGCGGTGTAAAGCCCCATTTCAAACTGAAAGCCGGCCCCATGTTTTGCCCAGAAAGTTTGGGCATAAATACTTTATAGGGTGCCCAGTCATAAGACAAAACGACAGTGGATCGTTGCTTGCGATTCTCAATGGCTTTAAAGGTGTTGAATAGCGCCGTTGGCGAATTCGGCGTGGCGCTGAAAGATGCGCCGCTGAGTGGTGGTTGCGATGGCACGTTGCGATCGCCTTTTCGATAGATAAGATAATGATCAATGGTCAGGTAGGCAGTGGTTAGAAGTAAGTGTTCTGTTGGCCTTATTTCTGTTGCTGAGTTTTGATAAGGGGACGTTAACGCGATCAGGTCGTAATCTTGGTAATTAATGGCGGTTGTCTGATCGGATAGTAATGTGAGGTTAAGACGGACTTTTTGTTTGTCAGCAAAAGTTTGTAATAACGCCAGGGTCACATTGTTAGGATCAATATCACTCAGACTGATTTCGGTAGCCGGCGTATTTGATTGTAGATGTGGCGATTGTATGAGGACTTTCAGCTGACCATTAGCTTGCATTCTCTCAAATGGAGTGAGGGATCCCATGTCATTCGGTAGCCCCAGTATTAATAACCAGGCCAAATTGAGTAGGGCGATAGATGAAGACTTAATACGCGTTTGACGAGCGTTGATTAAAGTCATGAGTGATGGCTGCCGCCACCTTGCCTCCTCTGTTAGGGCACTTTGCTATACCCGGTTTATTATTTATAGACCATGCTGGCCCGAATTATACGGAGACATGGCGTTTTGACAATCACATATTCGTCTAAGTAATAGCAGTTTTTATAATTTTGATTCTAAGGGCGGGTAAAAAATACGCCACTGCTGTCGGTTTAAACACGGTTTAACTCTGGTTTAACTCTGCTAAGATAGCCCTTTTTTGTTTCGTGGAGAAAGCTTCAATGTCGATGGACAATCGGGACGGCAAAATTTGGTTTGATGGCGAGGCGGTGGATTGGCGAGATGCCAAGGTTCATGTTCTTACCCACTCGCTGCATTATGGCCTTGGTGTTTTTGAAGGTGTGCGGGCTTATCAAACGACGCAGGGTGCTGCCATTTTTCGTTTGCGTGAGCACACGCAGCGCTTATTTGAATCGGCGCACATCATGAATTTAAAAATCCCGTACAGCCAACAGCAAATAAGTGAGGCGCAATGTTGGGCGGTCCGTGAAAACCAGCTGACGGAAGCTTATATTCGTCCTTTAGTGTTTTTAGGTGCGCAGGCCATGGGCTTGCGTGCCAAAGGTTTAAAAGTGCATGTGGCGATTGCTGCTTGGTCATGGCCAAGTTATATGGATCCGCAAGCAGCTGAACGTGGTATCGTGGTAAAAACTTCTTCTTATACGCGGCATCATGTCAATGTGTCCATGTGCCGAGCCAAAGCCAGCGGCCACTATATTAACTCCAGCCTGGCTTTAAATGAGGCGTTGGAATGTGGTGCTGATGAAGCCCTGTTGTTGGATGTTGATGGCTTTGTGGCGGAAGGTTCAGGTGAAAATATTTTTGTGGTGAAAAATGGTTTGATTTATACCCCGGAGCTGACCTCCTGTTTAAACGGCATTACACGCAATACCTTGATGACGTTAGCGGCGGAGCATGGGTATCCGGTGATTGAAAAGCGTATTACTCGCGATGAGGTTTATGTTGCAGATGAGGCGTTTTTTACCGGCACAGCTGCTGAAGTGGTGCCTATTCGGGAGTTGGATCATCGTTGTATTGGTGCTGGTAAACGTGGTCCTATTACCGAAAAACTCCAGCAAGCCTATTTGGCATTGGTGCGTGGCGGAAGTCACGCACATGCGGATTGGTTAACGCATGTTAGGTAAGTGGTTAAGTTGATAAATGGTCAAGTTAAATAGTTGGGTAGTTAAATAGACCCATCACGGATGAAAGTGTTGCATGCACACAGGGATGATATTTTAAAAATGACGATTGTTAAAAGATGAAATGCCTGTTGATTGGACCTGCTTGGGTTGGCGATATGATCATGGCGCAGGTGGTGCCCATGATCTTAAAGGCATTGCATCCTGATATTGAAATTCATATGGCGGCGCCAGAATCTACCTTGGCTTTAGCGCAGCGCATGCCGCAAATCGCCCAGACGCATTTGATTCCGTTTAAACATGGGCGTCTGGATTTTTGGCAACGTCGCGCTTGGTCTCAGCAGCAAAGGAAAAACCAGTTTGACCGCGCGATTGTGTTACCCAATACCTGGAAGTCGGCATTACTCACCTATTGGTCGGGGATTACAGTGCGCACAGGTTGGCGGGGTGAATATCGTTATGGCTTATTAAATGATTGTCGTCAGCCGCAGTTCTCTCAATATTCTTTAATGGTGCAGCGTTATGCCGCATTGGCATATCCTGAAAATCTTGAGCTGCCTGAGCAGTTGCCAAAGCCGAGTTTGCAGGTGAACTTGGTGTCGCAGGCAACGTTAGCGGCTCAGTTTAGTTATCGGCATGAGCAACCCTTGATGGTGCTGTGTCCTGGTGCTGAGTTTGGTGGCGCAAAACGTTGGCCGATTGAGCATTTTGCCGAGCTAGCTCAGCAGATGTTGGCAGAAGGGTGGCAGGTTTGGGTGATGGGCTCGCTTAAAGAGCAGGGCTTAGCCGCGCAAATCACCGCCAGTATAACCGCCGTTAACAAAACGGCTGATTTAACACCTCCGATGGGCTATCAAGATTTAACGGGGCGCACGCAATTATTGGAGGCGTTAGATTTGATGGCGTTAGCCGATGCTGTCGTTAGTAATGATTCTGGATTATTGCATATGTCGGCCGCTTTAAATCGGCCAACGGTGGCCATTTATGGATCCACCACGTCGCGCTTTTCTCCGCCTTTGATGGCGATGGAGCGCATGCAAATACTCGAGGAAACATTGAGCTGTCGCCCCTGTTTTCAGCGTGAATGTCCGCTTGTGCATTTGTATTGTTTACGTAGCATAAGTGCGCAACGGGTGCGCGAAGCGGTTAGAATGTTGGGGAGGTGACTATTGATGAAAAACCAACTGCACTTTATAAAAAACCAACAGGTTATAAAAAACCAACAGGTTATAAAAAAACAGGTCTTTATGAATAACCAGCAGCCCTATATCGTTATTCTCGAAAAAATGTTGTCCGGTGAGTATGTGGATCATCAGGGTGCATTAACCAACGTGCGTGAAGATCAGCTCTATAAAAAATGGTGCCTATTTTTATACGATGTTGATATGGGGGATACTTGGGGCAATTTTCTTAATCGTATTGTCAAGATATAATCGGTGAGTTTTTCTAACAGTTAATTTTTAAACGAGGCGTGTTCATGAAGGCATTGGTTGCGGTAAAACGGGTAGTGGATTACAACGTCAAGGTGCGAGTAAAGGCAGATCAAACCGATGTTGATTTAACCAACGTTAAAATGTCGATGAACCCTTTTTGTGAAATTGCGATTGAAGAAGCGGTACGTTTAAAAGAAAAGGGCGTGGTCACTGAAATTATCGCCGTGACCATTGGTTCAAAGTTAGCGCAAGAGCAGTTACGTACAGCCTTAGCCTTGGGTGCTGATCGCGCCATTCTGATTGAAACGGAACAAGCCGTTGAGCCGCTGGCCATCGCTAAATTATTAAAGGCGGTTGTAGATCAAGAGTTGCCGCAGTTGATTATCACCGGCAAGCAATCGATTGATGGTGACAATAATCAAACCGGACAAATGTTGGCGGCATTGTTGAATTGCCCACAAGCCACTTTTGCCTCTAAAGTTGAAGTTTCTGGCCAGCACGTAGAAGTTACTCGAGAAATTGATGGGGGATTGCAAACGTTACGTTTATCTTTGCCAGCGGTGATTACCACCGATCTGCGTCTAAATGAGCCTCGTTATGCGACCTTGCCGAATATTATGAAAGCCAAAAAAAAGCCATTGGATATTAAGACGCCGAGTGATTATGGCGTCGATATTACACCACGCTTAACCTTACTCAGTGTCACATCACCGGCGACGCGCAAAGGTGGGGTGAAAGTCAATTCAGTTGAAGAGCTGGTCGATAAACTGAAAAATGAAGCCAAGGTTATTTAATGCGTTTTAACTAATTCTCTTAATATGAGCACGGATATTTTTTTATGACGATTAAATCTTTAGTGATTGCCGAACACGATCATCAGTCTTTAAAACCAGCTACGTTAAACCTCGTTGCTGCCGCTCAAAAACTTGGCGGTAGTGTGACCCTGTTAGTTGCGGGCGATCAGTGTCAGCAGGCGGCCCAGCAAGCCACGCAAGTCAGCGGCGTGGGGAGCGTGTTGTGTGCCGATAATGGGATTTATCATTATCAAATCGCTGAAACCTTGGCGGGCTTAGTGACGCAATTGGGTAAAGATTTCACCCATATTATTGCGGCCGCCAGTAGCATGGGCAAAAACTTTTTGCCGCGTGTGGCTGCTTTGTTGGATGTGCAACCTTTATCCGATGTGACCGCCATTGAGTCAGCCGATACCTTTGTGCGACCCATCTATGCCGGTAATGCGTTTGCCAAAGTGAAATCGGCCGATGCCATTAAAGTATTCACCGTGCGCACCACGGGTTTTGATCCGGTATCGGCTCAGGGTGGCAAGGCCAGCTTGCAAGCTATTGATGTGTTTCCTTCTGCCAAGTCGGCGGAATTTGTGCGCGAAGAATTAGCCAAAAGCGATCGACCGGAATTAACCGATGCGCGTGTCGTCGTCTCGGGTGGTCGTGGTCTGCAAAACAGCGAGAACTTCGCCATGTTAGCTAAGCTGGCCGATAAGCTGGGGGCGGCGATGGGGGCTTCACGCGCGGCGGTTGATTTGGGCTATGTCCCCAATGATATGCAAGTCGGGCAAACCGGCAAAATTGTCGCACCCGATCTGTATATTGCGGTGGGTATTTCCGGCGCCATTCAACATTTGGCCGGTATGAAAGAAAGTAAGGTGATTGTCGCCATCAATAAAGATGCCGATGCCCCGATTTTTCAAATTGCCGATTATGGCCTGGTGGCTGATCTCTTTGAAGCTGTGCCGCAGTTAACCGCCTTGTTGTAGTAATCAAGGGCTGTAATCAACGGTTTTCATGGATAAATGCGCTAATACTGGAGGTTGAGGTATGGAAATTAATATTGGTATTGATATCGCAGATCGTCGGGCGATTGTTTCAGGTTTATCTAAAGTATTGGCCGACACCTACACCTTATATTTAAAAACCCATAACTATCATTGGAATGTCACCGGCCCGATGTTTCAAACGTTACACACCTTGTTTGAAACGCAATATTTGGAATTGGCCATCGCCGTCGATAACATCGCCGAGCGCATTCGGGCGTTGGGAGAGTTTGCCCCTGGTTCCTATAAAGCCTTTGCCGAACTCAGCAGTATTGATGAAGAAACCGGACACCCCACCGCTACGCAGATGATTCATAACCTGGTGTTGGCACAAGAATCTGTGGTGCGCACCGCCCGCCAAGTTTTCCCCGCCGCTGACAAAGCGCATGATGAACCCACGGCAGATTTGCTCACCCAGCGTATGCAGATTCACGAAAAAAATGCCTGGATGCTCCGCAGCTTGTTGGCTTGATGATTTGGCAAATAATCGGTCTTCATATCATTGATGTGGGTACCGGCGGCAGTAGAGATCAGGCATGCCTTGTCTCTACATGGCCCATAAATCGCCCTTTCGCTCGAACGGCATCAGGGCTAAATGACTGCTCTCGAAGGTGTCAGTGTTAACGCGAATATCAAGCCATTTTCTGATTTTTGCCATCAAATAAATTGATATTTTGCGTAAAATATCCATAATTGGCATATATTTCTGTTTTGGTGCCATTTAATGCTGGTTGAGTTTCGTGTTAAGAACTTCCTCAGTTTGCGTGATGAGCAGGTGCTGAGTCTGGTGGCCTCCAAGGACAAAACCCTGCAAGACACCCACACGCAAGCAACCGGCATCAGTGCCGCGCTCAACCTGCTGTGCAGTGCGGTGATTTACGGTGCTAACGCCAGTGGCAAGTCCAATCTCATCAAAGCACTGCAATACATGCGCGGTGTGGTGACTGAGTCGGCGACGTCTATTCAGCCAGGCCAATCCTTTGGTGTGCAGCCCTTTCGATTGGATGCTGATTCCGCCAACCAGCCCAGCGAGTTCGAGGTTACTTTCCTGCTGGCGGGTGTGCGCTATCAGTATGGTTTTGCCATGACGGCGCAACGCATTGTGAGCGAACATCTGTTGGTCTTCAAAGCATTCAAACCGCAGCGTTGGTTTGCGCGTCATTTTGATATCGATACGGGCAAGGATATTTACGATTTCAGCCCTGGGTTGAAAGGCTCGAAAAACGTCTGGGAAGGCGCTACCCGACCCAATGCGCTTTTTCTTTCCATGGCCGTACAACTCAACAGCGATGCCTTGCGCCCCGTATTCGACTGGTTCGCGAATCAACTCGTCATCCTCAATGAGCAAGCCCAACTCAGCCCGCAAGTGTCGATTGCGAAACTCAAGCAGGCGGACGGACGCAAAGAGATCTGCAACTTCCTAGCTGCCGCTGATATCAGCATTGCCGACATTGATGTGGAAACGCGCACAGTGTCCGTGCAGTCTGTCCACTTTGATTTGGCGGCGGTTAAAACCGAAGTACAGTCGCAAGCAGTATCGTCCAAGGCAGCGCCGTCGAAAGAAATCGAACAGCACAAGCTGCGCTTCCATCACGTCACCGAGCAGGGTAAAGCCATTTTTGATTTGATGGACGAATCCAACGGCACGCGCAATTTGCTGTTTCTTGCAGGTCCGGTATTGGACATCCTCAGCAAAGGGCTGACGTTGGTTATCGACGAGCTGGATACCAGCTTACATACTTTGCTGGTACGGCAATTGGTGGCGCTGTTCCACCGCCCCGACATCAATGCCAGCGGAGCGCAATTGATCTTCACCACGCACGATACCGCTTTGCTCGACGCGCCAGATTTGTTTCGACGCGACCAAGTGTGGTTGGTCGAAAAAGACCGTAATCAGACATCCGCGCTGGTGAGCTTGTCCGACTTCAGCCCGCGCAAGAACGAAGCATTGGAACGCGGTTATTTGATGGGGCGTTATGGTGGTATTCCATTCATCAGTCACGCGCTCGTGGACTAAAAGCACATGGCCCGCGATCATGCGCCCAAAGAGCGGCAACAGCAGCAGCTTGCGCGTAAGCAGGGGCAGCGGGCCAGCTACGACCGCATGCTGATTGCCTCTGAAGGTAGCAAAACCGAGCCGAATTATTTTCGTGAGATTCGCGCAGCTTATCGCTTGCACACGGCTAACGTGGAAGTCCGCCCCAGTGAGCTGGGGACCAAGCCTATCCAGGTGGTGCAGTATGCCCAAACGCTGTTTGAAAAGGGTGATCGCCATAAGAAAATTCAGCGTCGTGCATTCGAGCGGGTTTATGCCGTGTTTGATCGTGATGACCATAACAGCTATCACGAAGCACTGTCGCTGGCCGCGTCGTTAGATGGCAAGCTCAGAAACGATGCTAAGCAGCCCGTCACTTTTCAAGCCATTGCCTCGGTGCCCAGTTTTGAGTTGTGGTTGTTGCTGCATTTTGAGGATGTCCAAGCGCCACTGCATCGGGATGAAGTACTGCGTCGCCCAAAGCTGCATCTACCCAATTACGCCAAAGGCATGGCAAACGCATTTGCCATCACCCGCGAACGTTTGCCTGCCGCCACCCAACGTGCCGAATCCTTAGCAACCCGCTTTTCCGCCCACTCCGACCCCGAGCCATTCACCGCGATTGTTGGGTTGGTGAAGTTGCTGACTACGTTGGGTGGTTGATTTTATTGAAGGTTGTCTTGTTTGAATCCGAAATTGATCGGAGTTGAGCTGTTCGTTTGGGTGGCAGTTTTGGATTGCTGGTAACACCTTTTAGCCCATTGGCCCAAAAAATATTAATTTTGTATAGCTTGGCTATACCTATTCGATAAATTATAAACTTGGCTTGGGTTTGTAATAGTGCTATTTTGCATAGTATGACTATACGTATTCAAGGAAAGCTAAACCGTCTCGACAAGATTCTTCCTGAGGGACTTGTTGTTGATGCCGTATGGATGGAGCGTAAGGGTTATTCCCGCGCCCTTCGCAACCAGTACGTCACGGCCGGCTGGTTGGAGCAACCTGCGCGTGGAGTTTTTCGGCGCTCTCGCGGGGCAGTCGGCTGGGAGCAGGTCGTCATTTCCCTGCAAACGCTTTTGGGCTATCCGGTATCAGTGGGTGGTCGCACCGCGCTCGAACTGCAGGGGTATGCGCATTACTTATCACCTGCGCAAAAGTCCATTCACCTCTACTGTGATCACAAACTGCCGTCGTGGTTGCATAAATTAACGCTGGAGCAGCAATTTATAACGCATAACCGTCCGCGCCTGTTTCCTCCGGCAAACGTACCGCCAACAGCAGTAGGCGTATCTCTGGATGCGAAGCTATTAGAAGAAGAAGGCTTCTTGGAGCAAGGACTGCGCATGATCCGCTGGGGGCAATGGAACTGGCCGCTGATCGCCTCCACGCCTGAGCGCGCCTATCTCGAATTGCTCGAAGAATTGCCCAATGGCGAAACCTTCCATATGGCGGATGTCATCATGGAGGGGCTGGCCAATCTCAGCCCCCGACGCATGCAAACCCTTCTTGAAAACGTTAAAAGCATCAAGGTTAAGCGGCTGTTTTTCTTTTTCGCCCAGCGGCATGGCCACAAATGGTTGGCGCGCATCGACAAGAGTAAAGTCGATCTTGGCCACGGCAAGCGCGCCCTGGTCAGCGGTGGAAAGCTTGATCCGGTATTCCTCATTACCATTCCTAAGGACTTTGTAATCGAGGTGCGCGATGGCCTATAGCGATGTATACCGAAGGCAAGTTGAGCTGCTGCTCCAAGCGCTTTCCCATGTAGCCGACGAGAATTGCTTTGCGCTCAAGGGCGGAACCGCGATTAATCTGTTTATCCGCGACATGCCGCGCTTGTCGGTCGATATCGATCTGAACTATCTGCCGATTGCAGACCGTCCGGCCTCCCTTGCCGCGATTGATGCCGCTTTGAAGCGTATAGCCGAAAGCATCCGCGAGTCTGTCGACGGCATTCAGATCACGGAGTCCGCGCCGAGTACGCAAAAAGAAATCACAAAACTGGTGGTGCGCGCTCGCAACAGAATCCAGATCAAAATCGAGGTCACGCCGGTTTTACGCGGCTGCGTTTACGAGCCACAGATCTTGGCTGTATCTGCCAAAGTGGAAGAGCAGTTCGGTTTTGCACAAACTAACGTGCTTTCCTTTGAAGACATTTATGCTGGGAAGATCATGGCGGCGCTCGATCGGCAACATCCGCGCGATTTATTCGACGTGCATCTGCTACTGGAAAACGAAGGGATTTCGGATGATTTGCGTTCAGCAATTATCGTTTACCTGATTAGCCACGATCATTCACCGCATTCCCTGCTTGATCCTGTATTACGCGACATTTCTCAGGATTTCGAACAAAACTTTGTCGGCATGACAGACGGTGACATTGCGCTCGATACATTGATTGACGCGCGCAATAGCCTCATTGCTGATGTAACCGGCAACATGCCTGATCATCACAAGGAATTTCTGATTTTTTTCTATGGTCGGAAGCCCAATTGGCAACTGCTGGGGCTTGAGGGCGTTTCAGAGCTTCCTGCTGTTAAATGGCGAGAACTAAATCTTGATCGTGCGGGCGAAGGAGCGAGAGAAGAGCTTGTTAGGAAGCTTAAAAACGCAGTTTATTCCTGATCAATATTGCCGCTTAAAGCTGCATCTACCCCATTACGCCAAAGGCGCTGTGAACGCCTTTGCCATCACCCGCGAACGTTTACCTGCCGCCACCCAACGTGCAGAATCCTTAGCAACCCGCTTTTCCGCACGCACCGACCCCGAGCCATTCACCGCGATTGCCGGGTTGGTGCAGTTGCTCACTACGCTGGGTGGTTGATTTTATTGAAGGTTGTAGTTGCTTGAATCCGAAATTGATCGGAGTTGAGCTGTTCGTTTGGATAGCTTTTTTGAAAAAATTTCATGTTTATAGAAAACATTGGATTTAGATTGCATCACAGATTAAAGTCTTGGCGGTTTAAATTTAGTTGGCGCTATATTAAGGGTGACGATGGTTTTAAAATTTATCGCGCATAGCAAGAGAGCGATCGCTATAGCTCAAGATTATGGTTGGTATCCTGGTGCGCGTTATACAAACCTGCGTGACGTAAAATCATTCGATTTCAGTGACAATGGTTTCATGGACATTGACTGGAAAAACTATGATTTCCCAAGACATCTCGATGCTGTAGCGCAATATAGGCCCAGGCTAACAATTGCTCGTGACGTAGAATGCATATTTGCACTTGATTCCATACTTAGCGAAGCGGAGTGCTTACTTCAGTATTGTGATCACGTTGCCGTCGTGCCAAAAGACCTGGGCCTTAACGGAAGGCTTAACGAGCTCATCCCAGAAGATTTTATCCTTGGTTACAGCGTGCCAACCAAATATGGCGGCACAAAAGTGTCTGTGGATAGCTTCGACCGACCCGTACATCTGCTGGGAGGCAGACCTGATACCCAGCGTGTGCTGGCAAAGCACCTAAAAGTGTTTTCTCTTGACTGCAATAGATTTACCCTGGACGCCCAGTTTGGAGATTATTTTGATGGCGATACATTTCGCCCGCATCCGCTCGGCGGATACGAAAGATGTTTACGAGATTCACTTGTGAATATCAATGAACTGTGGCATGACTACGAACTCCATGCAGAAGTCCGAGAACTGATGAAGGTAGTAATATGAATACGAGAGCAGAGCTTCTTCTCAAAATGTACGACCAAATGTTCAACGACATTAACAGGCACATTATGGTCGTTTGGCAGAGTATTGGTGTGGTGGTAGGCGCTTTAACAATATTCGCATTGGTCGAAAAGAACGTGGTCTCTCTCGATATTGCGGTGAGCATTGTGTTGCTCCTATGCGCTTGGTTGCTTGCCCATCTTTTTGACGCGGCTTATTGGTACAACCGTAATCTGGTGATAATTGCAAATATTGAACGACAGTTTCTCACCCAAGATGATCTCAAAAATATTCATTACTACTTTGGCAAGCACAGGCCTAAGAACAAGATGATTGAGTATAGTGGACCCCGAAAACAGGACAGCAGTTTAAGATAGAGGCTGCCGGAAAATAAGGGGTTAATAAATGAGCGAAAGCAAGCGCAAACTATTCAGCGGAAGCCAGAAAGCCAAGTTAGCGCTAGCGGCGCTGAAAGGC
>JANNXD010000106.1:0-6086 GCA_031409375.1 Gammaproteobacteria bacterium
TGGCTCCTTGGATCTCTTATTCCTGTCACACACACATTGATCATCGCAACTCTCCTTTTGCTCAAAAGGCAAGTTTACGAATCACATCTTTTTATTCAACCAAAAGTTTACCTTTGATTGAATTGTGCTAGGGAGCCCTGCCACCGCCAAGCAACCAAGCAACCAAGCAACCAAGCAACCAAGCAACCAAGCAACCAAGCAACCAAGCAACCAAGCAACCAAGCAACCAAGCAAATAATGGCTAAATCACCTGCAATCGACAAGCTTGGTAAGGCTTTATAAAGCCGATGACTGCGACTAACTAAGGGCAAAATCACATGGCTCAATTAAAATTGATCTTGATGCGTGCAATAGGAGATATACTGCATATAATATACATTGGTAACAAATATACATCAAAAGATAACTTTGTAACGAGGACACATCAAATGAAATTCACAGAGATAAAAACACGACAAATCAGCTGCAGTATAACAAGACGGGTCAGTAACAAGGCACTGCATGCAACTTCTCTGTGCGTACTGGCGGTAATGTACAATTTTGTGTGGGCTGCTGACTTCGATGAACCAGCAACACGCACAATAAACGGTACGCCTGATTATATTATGCTAGCGGAGCTGAGTGGCGGTGGCACGACGTGCGCAAGGGCAGCAAATAGCATGGAATTCACTGTGAATTTTTTAACTGGTTTGGCTATAGGTGGGAATATTCACTCGTGCTCAAAGGCGGGATGGCATTCTGCAGCAGAATGCAGCGTAGATGTGTGCTCACATGGATTTTCCAATACGTATGCACAAGCTCGTCAGTACTACATTAAGCACAACTGTACAAATGCAGGGCCCGGAAGTAGTTTGAGCACGAAAGCGACGACTTGTGAGAAAATCGCGAATGAGGCGGCAATTTATAACAGTACCCATTAAGGATTGTGGCCTCACTGGTAATAGTTAACGACCCTTATGCTTAAGGAGATTGGATGACAGACACAATATACCCGAAAAGGCTTATGTTTAAAGGGGTTGGCGGACTTGTGTGGACATGCTTGGAAGGGGAATTGGTGGGCCCTGCTGGACTTGAACCAGCGACCAATCGATTATGAGTCGACTGCTCTAACCAACTGAGCTAAGGGCCCGAAGCTCAAACTGGATTACTTGGGTACGTTAGATATCACCATTCAATTTAATTGTCACCATCTAAAAAACTGCGCAACTGTTCAGAGCGCGAGGGGTGACGGAGTTTACGGAGAGCCTTTGCTTCAATTTGACGAATCCGTTCACGGGTAACATCAAATTGCTTACCGACTTCTTCTAGAGTGTGATCTGTATTCATATCAATACCAAATCGCATGGCCAATACTTTGGCTTCACGTGCGGTGAGACCCGCCAAAACATTACGTGTTGATTCTTTTAAGCCAGCGATGGTGGCGGAATCAGCGGGAGACTCTATGCTGGTGTCCTCAATAAAGTCGCCCAAGTGCGAATCCTCATCATCACCGATGGGTGTTTCCATGGAGATAGGTTCTTTAGCGATTTTTAAAACTTTACGTACCTTATCTTCTGGCATGTCGAGTTTTTTTCCAAGCTCTTCTGGAGTGGGTTCACGCCCCATTTCTTGCAACATTTGCCTGGAAACTCGATTAAGCTTATTGATGGTCTCAATCATATGCACCGGAATACGAATCGTACGTGCTTGGTCGGCAATTGAGCGCGTAATAGCTTGCCGAATCCACCAGGTAGCGTAGGTTGAAAACTTATAACCGCGACGATATTCAAACTTGTCCACTGCTTTCATTAAACCAATATTGCCTTCTTGGATTAAATCTAAAAATTGCAAACCACGGTTGGTGTATTTTTTGGCGATAGAGATTACGAGACGCAGGTTAGCTTCGACCATTTCTTTTTTAGCCCGACGTGCCAAAGCTTCTCCGACCGAAACACGACGATGAATCTCTTTGATTTCAGCAGTGGATAAGTTAACGTCGGCTTCAATTTGTAAAAACTTGCGTTGCGCTTTTTGAATTTCATCTAAATGCGCAATCAATGAAGATTTAAAGCCGGAGTGTTTTTCTACCCAATCCAAATTGGTTTCATGGCCAGGAAAAACCTGAATAAAGTTATTACGTGGCATGTTGGCAGAGCGCACACAAATGCGCATGATGGCACGTTCTTGTGTGCGTACAGCTTCAATGATATCGCGCACACTGCTGGCTAGATATTCAAACTGTTTGGGTGGCAATTTGAATTCCATGAATAAAGCCCCGACGGCTTCTTGCAGTTTGGTGGTATTGTGATGCTGACGGCCATATTGCTCGACAGCTTTGTTGGCCTTTTCTAAGGCTTCCATCAGCTCACCAAATTTAGCGGCAGCGAGTTCTGGATCTATGCCGGTTTCAACCGCATCTTCATCTTCTGCGGCAGGTGTTTCTTCGTCATCCACTTCAGGTAGGACTGCAACAACTGGTTCAATCTCGGCATCAAAGGGCACCGCTTCGGGTTGCGCAACATTTTGATCGAGAAAACCGATAATAACTTCACTCATGCGACGCTCTTCGGTCGCTACTTTTTGGTATTCAGAAACGATATATTCCACTGCACCTGGCCAATAGCTCATGGCGTGCATCACTTGCTTGATGCCTTCTTCAATGCGTTTGGCGATGACAATTTCACCTTCACGGGTAAGCAGTTCGACACTACCCATTTCGCGCATATACATACGCACTGGGTCTGTGGTACGCCCTGGTTCATTTTCAACTGAGGTTAACGCAGCGACGGCTTCTTCAGCAGCATCTTCATCTGTTTCAGCAGTATTGTCATTCAGTAGAAGTTCATCCGCTTCTGGCGCCGTCTCGTACACGGGAATACCCATGTCGTTGATCATGGTGATGATGTCTTCAATTTGCTCCGGGTCCGTAATATCTTCCGGCAGATGATCGTTGACTTCTCCGTAGGTCAAAAAGCCTTGCTCCTTGCCGCGAGTGATTAACGATTTCAGTAGTGATTTGGATTGTTTTTCCGTGCTCATAGTACCGCCAACGATAAAGAGCGCCGATTATACTGAATCCTATTGAGCCCGGCCAGCGTTAAAATCCGCCATAGGCCTGAAGATGTTAGGTTTTTAGATAAAAACTCTGGGTTTTTAAGCTGGCTCAGATGTTGTAGCAAACAGTTGGGCTTTGCGAGCTAATAACGTGCGTAGTCTTTGGTGGTCAGGTTGTGTTTTGCGCAATTCATTATTCAGTTGTTGTTCGAGTAATTGATGCTGCAATTGCTCTATCGCATCTGACCAAGCGGCCGGATCAGATTCGGTCAGCAAGGTTTCGCGACTGAGCAATTGGGCTAAATGATCACCCATTGGCGTGCCATGCCAGCGTCCCAGTAGATAAGCGCAGTTAGCGTCGGGGTGTTCAAGCAATGTTTGTTGAAGTTGTTTGAGCATGTCTAGTGACGCTACATCGCTGATTTCGTCTGTCAGCGCCAAGTTTTGGGCTAGCGAGGGGTGCTGCAGCATCATCATCATCATATGATCCGTTAACGAAATAGCGCGTGGTTGTGGCCCGCTACTGACTAATATCGGCACGATTGGTTTTGCACCAGGGCTCCAGGGTTTTTTGGGGCGTTTGGTGCTCGGTATAACCGTAGTTGCGGGCGTAGTGGTCTCGTGTTTGCTATAGGTCGGGGGCGGGTGTGCAGAAGCGGAAGTGATGCTGTTTTGAGATGTTGATGCGGTGGTGATGAGCATTTCTGGGCTCAATTGCGCAAAATCGGCGAGCGCTTGAACCAGCAGTTGCCGATATAAGTTATTGGGAATTTTACTGAGTAGTATTTGGCAGCGGCTGGCAAAGTGAGCCCTGCCATCGATTTGCATAAGATTCAAATCATCACCTAAGGTGCGCTGAATCATCTCTGACATGGGTAGTGCGCGTTGTAAGCGCTGTTCGAAAGCGTTACTGCCGTCACGACGAATTAATGAGTCAGGGTCATCGGCTTCTGGTAAAAATAAAAAGCGCACTTCGCGGCCTTCTTGAAGAAAACCTAAACAACTTTGCAATGCACGCTGGGCTGCACTGCGTCCGGCCTTGTCACCATCAAAACAAAAAACTAATTTGTCTGCCTGTTTAAACAGCAGTTCAATATGGTGTTCGCTTGTGCTGGTGCCAAGAGTAGCAACGCTATGAGGAAAGCCTAGCTGTGAAAGGGCGATCACATCCATGTAGCCCTCCGTGATGATCAGCTGTTGGAGTTTGCTTTTGCTTTGCAGGGCTTCGTGCAAGCCATAGAGTAATTGTTGCTTATGAAACAGCGGTGTTTCTGGTGAGTTTAAGTATTTGGGCTGACCATCGTCAAAAATGCGACCGCCAAAACCCACTACTTGACCACGTGGATTTTTGATCGGAAACATCAGTCGGTCACGGAAGCGATCATAGTGGCGCTCAGGTTTGGCGACACATAAACCGGCTTGCTCAGCCAGATCCAACTGTTGACTGCGCTGCAACAGCTGCGTTAAACCGTCCCATTGAGGAGGCGCGTAACCCAGATCAAATAGCGTTTGAGTCTGGCTGTTGACGCCGCGTTGATGTAGATAATGTAGCGCTTTTTGACCGCTGGGCAGCGCCAATTGTTGGTTATAAAATTGTTTAGCTGTTTGCAGCACATCATGTAAGCGAGGATGCTGCGGTTGAGCTGAACTGTTGTTGCTCGGTACGATCAAACCATTTTGTTGTGCTAGCTGCTCAATGGCTTCGTTAAAGTTGAGCTTTTTATAGTCCATTAAAAAGCCCAATGCATTGCCATTAGCGCGGCAACCAAAACAGTAATAAAACTGCTTGCTCGGGCTGACACTAAATGATGGCGTTTTTTCGTCGTGAAACGGACAGCAGGCGCTGTAGTTGCTTCCGGTTTTTTTAAGCACCACATGGCGACCAATCAGCTCGACCAGATCGGTTTTATAAAGTAGGTCGTCGATAAATTCTTGGGGGACTTTACCCGCCATAGTGCCTGCTAACTGACCGATGTGATCAAGGGAATAAAGAAATTAATAGGCTGTCTTTTAACTGAGCAGTTGTTTAACGGTGGCACCAACTTGCGCCATATCCGCACGACCAGCCCATTGTTTGGTAAGATGAGCCATCACTTTGCTCATATCTCTTATGTTGCTCGCACCAAGTTCTGTAATGGCAGCTTGAATGCCCGCAATAATGGCTTCTGGACTCATGGCGGGCGGTAAAAAAGCCTGCAAAATATCGATTTCTGCTTGTTCGATAACGGCTAAGTCAGCACGGTTGCCTTGCTGGTATTGATTAATGGATTCTTGACGTTGTTTAATCTGTTTCTGGATGATGCTCAGGCAGCCAGTATCATCCAGCAATATTTTTGAATCGATTTCGATTTGGCGAATGGCCGATTTCAACATCCGAAGGGTGGTTAGGCGCGGCTTATCATGCTCTCGCATCGCGGTTTTAATGTGTTCATCTAGCTGCGTTCTTAAGCCTGCGTCCATGTTAGCCCTTCGATGTAAATCTCAGATCAAAATCAATACATTCGCTTGCGTTTGGTGACTTCGCGTGAGACTTTTTTAGCATGACGCTTAACGGCAGCTGCCATTTTACGTTTGCGTACTTGCGTGGGTTTTTCGTAGAATTCTTTGCGGCGGACATCAGCTAGAACACCTTCTTTCTCACATGAGCGCTTAAAACGACGCAGCGCAACTTCGAAGGGTTCATTTTCTTTGACTTTCACTTCTGGCATGAAACATAGTTCCTAACACAGTGGATGGGGAATCGTAAATTAAGGGACTCCATTCTAGCCACATTTGAGGATTGATGCAAACCGAATAGAAGGAGCGAGTTACCCTCGCTTGATAAACAGACCAAGAAGTAGCTAAATTTCGTATGATCTAGCCATTCATATTAATCATTACTACCGAGGCGAGGTCTTAAATCCCTTACGTGCCTAAGAACCTGTTCAAAGTTTTTGCAGTAGTAGTCGTATAAAAGCAAGAACAACCATATGCAAACTCGTATTAAGTTTTCTTTCGCAGTTTTTCCATAAACGACGACACTTCTCAAGCCAAGAAAAAGAACGCTCGACTAC
>JANNXD010000107.1:0-12594 GCA_031409375.1 Gammaproteobacteria bacterium
CGCCTTTCAGCGCCGCTAGCGCTAACTTGGCTTTCTGGCTTCCGCTGAATAGTTTGCGCTTGCTTTCGCTCATTTATTAACCCCTTATTTTCCGGCAGCCTCTATCTTAAACTGCTGTCCTGTTTTCGGGGTCCACTATACAATCTCCTTTTGAAATGTTATGCGCTCATTCTACAAATTTTTAAAAACTTTGAACAGGTTCTAAGCTGCGCATGCTCAGCATTGAAGAGCATCAGGCCCAGAAGCTACAAAATGCACAAAAAAACAGCAGAGCAAGCGAGGCGATTGAGTTAATCTCGAGTGAATAAAAAAAATAAGCTTTGTCAATGGACTCAGCTCAATGATATACGCGTTGAACTGATGCGCCGTTGGACACGTGGCGAGTTCGCAAGGTTATTGGTTCGATCTGATCAAACCCAATTTCTTTTCCCCTTACGATTACCTCTACAAAAACCCGATACGATCGCCATTACCAACCAGTTTCCAGCGGTGCGGACTTGGGCTGCGTACTGGTCGGCAATCACTGCGCCGATCCGCATCGAATGGCGCGAGGTACAGCATCGAGTGCAAGGCATGCAACGCTTACCGGCGCAGCTATGGATCGAAACACTGGACGATGTTCTAATCCTGATTAATAAACGCCAAGAAGCGCAGTGCTTACAGATACTGGCTGAGCAGACGCGTTCACACTGCCCAGACTTGTTAGCCTGGCTCGGCAATAACGCCTTAAAGGCCTTAACGTTGTTTGATGTTTGGCCATCGCTTATGCAAGTTGTGCAATGGTGCCAGCAGCATCCACGCTCCGGTATTTATTTGCGTCAAATCGATATTGCAGGCATCGACAGTAAATTCATCGAAACGCATCGCGCCGTGTTATCTGAGCTGTTGGACGTTGCCTTGTCACCGCAAGCTATCGCCCAAGAGTACAAAGGACTTAAGCAATTCGCGGCCCGTTATGGCTTTTTAGATAAGCCAACGCGCATTCGCTTTCGGGTTTTTAATCCCCAGCTTGCGCTGCTAACCGATCAGTCAAGATGCCCTGATTTGACGCTCGACAGCTACAGTTTCGCGCACCTTAATTTGTCAATTGAAACTGTCTTTATCACCGAAAATGAAATCAACTTTTTAGCTTTTCCGGCGCTCGCCGCTCTGCCCCATGCTATGGTGATTTTCGGTGCTGGTTATGGTTGGCAAGCGTTGGCCAGTGCTCAGTGGCTTCACCAGTGTTCGATCTATTATTGGGGCGATATTGATACCCACGGTTTTGCGATTTTGGATCAACTGCGTGTTTTTTTTCCGCAAGTTATCTCTTTGCTGATGGATCATGCAACGCTACATCAACATTTAACACATTGCAGTCAAGAGTCCAGCCCAATCCAACATGATTTGGCTAGACTGACGCCAGCGGAGCTTGCACTGTACAATGATCTACGCGATAACCGCATCGGCAAACACTTGCGTTTAGAACAGGAGCGGGTGGGGTTTGCGTGGTTAAGCAATGTGTTGCAAAAGATGATCTTGGATGGAGGCAGTGGTTAAACACGCGAGCTATACCGTCGTAAAAGGTAATGACGCTTTCCGAGAGAACCACTCACACCTATACTCAAAAAATGGAATTCAAAATCACTCAAAAAAAGTAATTCAAAATTGCCATGGAGGCACTGTGCCAGCGGGTCAAAGACAAAAAAAATTGCTATTTCTGGGTTATGACAGCACACAAACCGGATTAATTGCGGCGATTCAGGCACACGATTGGCAGGTCACTCATCGCGCTGATCGGGTTGCGGATTTATCAGATTTTGATTTGATTGTGAGTTTTGGTTATCGACATATTTTATCGGCGGATGTGCTGAAAAGCGCTCAGCATCCGGTGATTAATTTGCACATGAGTTACTTGCCCTATAATCGTGGCGCCCATCCCAATTTTTGGTCCTTTTATGAGAATACGCCAGCGGGTATTAGCATTCATGAAATGGATGTAGGTATTGATACGGGACCGATTATCTATCAACGCCAAGTGAATTTTTCTGATGATCAGACAACTTTTGCACAAACCTATGCAGTATTGCGTCAAGCCATCGAAGATTTATTTATTGCTCAGATCGACAGTATTTTATCAAGAAGCTTTCACGCAATCCCTCAACAGGGAGCAGGGAGCTTTCATCGGGTAAAAGATCTACCGAATAGTGTTCACGATTGGCAAGTGAATATTAAAGACACGTTGCGTCATTTGGCACAAGCGTCATTGGCCGAGGGAAAAAAATGCCAAGCGTCGAGCTAAATGGTGTACGGGTCGGCAATGGATTCCCACCTTATGTTATTGCCGAAATGTCCGGTAATCATAATGGCTCATTAGAAAAAGCCAAACATATTATGCAAGCCGCTGCTGAAAATGGCGCGCACGCGATTAAGTTGCAAAGTTATACGCCAGAGACCATGACCATTCGTAGTGATAAAGCTGATTTTAAAATTCAATCGGGCTTATGGAAAGGTTATACCTTATGGGATTTATATCAATGGGCACATACGCCCTACGAATGGCACGCTGAGTTATTTGCGCATGCCAAAAAACTCGGTATTACCTGCATCAGCACGCCGTTTGATGAAACGGCGGTGGATTTATTAGAAGGTTTGCAGTGTCCATTTTATAAAATTGCTTCGTTTGAGTTATTGGATAGTAGCTTAATTCGGTATGTTGCTAAAACGGGCAAGCCGATGCTTTTATCAACCGGCATGGCAACGCTGGCAGAAATTCAACAAGCCGTAACGGTTGCCCAGGATGCCGGTGCTAAAGAACTGATTGTGCTGCATTGTGTGAGCGGCTATCCCACTCCCATCGAGCAGACCAATTTGAAAACCATTCATGCTCTACAAGCAGAATTTAATACTGTGGTGGGTTTATCGGATCATACGCTGGGAAATGCTGCTGCAATTGCAGCGGTTGCATTGGGCGCAAGTTTGATTGAAAAGCATTTTACCTTGAATCGCGATGAAGGTGGACCCGATGCCGAATTTTCTATGCAACCACAAGATTTGCGAGCATTAACGCTTGATGTAAAAGCCGCATGGCAGGCGTTAGGAAAAGTAGACTTTACGCGTAAACTAGCCGAACAAAGTAATTTAAAATTTCGTCGTTCTTTATATGCGGTTGCCGATATAAGCGCAGGTGAAGCGTTTACGTCTATCAATGTACGGCGCATACGCCCAGGCTTTGGGTTGTCCGCGCATTATTATCCACAAATTTTAGGCGCAGTCGCATTGACTGATATCAGCGCGGGTACACCCATTCAATTAAATCATTTTGCAAAAAAACTTTAAGCGTGTGACAACAACGGCGATACCGACATGACACAAGAACAAACGTTTGCTGATGGCGAAGCTGATCAGTGGTTTTTACGCAATCGTGATTACCTGCTGAATAAAAACGCACAAGAAGATGTGATTTATCGTTATCTTGCAGAACATGTTGGTGCCTTTAAGTTGCGCAACGTCTTGGAAGTCGGCTGCGCGAATGGTTATCGTTTAAATTGGTTGCAGCAATTGGGAGTAGCGGTTTGTGGTTTTGATGCGTCGCTACAAGCCATTGCTGATGGTCAGCAGCGTTATCAATTGCCGTCACAATTATTTGTACCGCAGAAGCTCAGTGAGGTTTGGCGTAGCGGCGAATTAATTCAACGGTTTCAACCCGCCAGCATGGACTGTATTATCTTCGGCCACTGTTTGTATTTATTTTCACCCGATCGGTTACCCGATGTGGTCGCTACCACCCTAAAATTATTAAAGCCCGGTGGCGTCATTGTGATTTTTGATTTTGATAGTCCACCGCAGCGTCAGGCATATCATCATGCGGTGAATGTGTATTCTTATAAAATGGATTTTGCCCGGTTATTCACTGGGTTGCCGTATATGAAATGCATTTATAAACAAGTGATGGAGCATAGTGGTCAGCCTTCTGTAGGTAATCCCAAAGAAGACTGTGCTTTATCGGTCATTCGTTATTGTGATATTAATTTTGCGTACCCATTACTGGAAGGCTCAATACAGGTTTAAAGCGATTCGTTGGTTTCGCGCTTTTTTTCCTTGAGCAGCTTGGTGCGTATGCTATTGCGTTTTAACGATGAAATATGATCGACAAATAATTTGCCATTTAAGTGGTCAATCTCATGTTGTAAGCAGATGGCCATTAATCCACGATACTCGGCCGTAAAAAGCTGGCCATCTAACCCCATGGCTTGTGCGCGAATATGATTCGGTCGGGTGACGGGCTCATAGAATCCGGGTACGGATAAACAGCCTTCATCGTAAGTTTCATTTTCGGTATCCGCGATCACTTCAAACTCAGGATTAATAAACACCAGTGGGCGATTTTTTTCTGGCGAGATATCGATCACTAATAAGCGTTTGTGTATGTCGATTTGAGTTGCAGCCAAACCAATGCCGGGCGCATCGTACATGGTTTCCAGCATGTCCGATGTCAAACGATGGATTTCTGGCGTTATAGTGCGGATAGCCTTAGCGCGGATGCGCAAACGCGGATTGGGAAATTGTAATATTGTCAAAATGGCCATATTAAGTTACGAAGACACACCAGGTTACAAAAAAGGAGTATAAAGTATTCGATACCGCAGTATACAAAAGCATCTCATTAAAATAAACCTTACATTGATGTTCAGCACATTAAGAAATTTTGACTAAGCTTGACAGAGCGGAATCTAGGAAACCGTCCCGCACCGCATAAAAACAGCGCAAGGATATGATTATGAAACATCGGATAACCCGTTTATGGAGTGGTATTTTACTGATGGGGTGCATGACCTTTACAGCCGCTGGGCCGTCGAAGGACGTTTTAAAACAAGGCCATCCCGATCAATACACGGTCGTCAAAGGGGATACGCTTTGGGGTATTGCTTCTACTTTTTTAGAGGCACCCTGGTTCTGGCCAGAAATTTGGCATGTGAACGATCAAATCAAGAATCCGCATTTAATTTATCCCGGCGATGTGATTCGTTTGATTTATGTGAATGGCGAGCCCCGATTAACGATGGATCGACAAAAGGATCACGTTACGAATTCGAGGGATAAAGATTCAAGCATTGAACGTACTGAAATGGCCGATGGCTCGGTCAAATTATCCCCTCGCGTACGTACCAGCGATTTGGATTCGGTTATTCCGGCTATTCCGTTAGATGCAGTGCAAAGCTTTTTGCTGAATAATCGCGTGGTTGCCAATGAGGTGTTGGAGTCCGCACCATACGTGATTGCGGGCACTGAGTTGCATATATCCATGGGGGCAGGTGATAAGCTCTATGCTCGCGGCAACTTCAGCGAGGGGCATAGTGCGTATGGCATTTATCGTAAAGGAGAAGCATTTACTGATCCGGATACCAAAGAATTTCTGGGTGTGGTTGCAGAAGAAATGGGGTTGGCCAAAGCACTTGATCAAGAAAAAGATATTAATACGCTGCGTTTGCTTCATACTCGCCAGGAAGTGAATGTCGGTGATCGATTGTTGCCAACCGAAGAAGGTAAAGTTAATTCGGTTTTTTATCCGAAATCACCCAGTGTTGTGATCAATGGTAAAATCATCCATGTTTTTGGCGGCGTCCGTAACGTCAGTCAATACAATGTAGTGGCAGTCAATCGTGGGGAGCGGGATAAATTAGCGGTCGGCGATGTCCTCGCCATTTACCGGCAAGGTGAGCAAGTGCGCGATAATGTTACCCACCAACTCGTGCAACTCCCCTCCGAGCGCTCAGGTGTGTTGATTATTTTCAAAGTCTTTGAAAAAGTCAGCTTTGGTTTGATTTTAAAAGCCGAAACCGCATTAAAAGTGCTGGATCAAGTTAAAAATCCGTAAATTTTCAAAAGCTATAATCAACAAAATAATCCTCGCTTAGGCGGGGATTTTTGTTTGCGGCATTTTAGAGCGAACGATCGATCATCGCAGGCAATGCAGGCAGCTGGAGTAGTCGAGTGATCGACAGAATCCCTCTACATCACTTGCGTTAAAGTCGATAGATCTTAAAGCGATGGATGTTTGCTGATTGATCACGCTTGAGCGACAATACGCGTCTTTTATTATGCACTTGAATTTTGATGTGATTCACTTGGAGATGTGGGGATGACGCTTGCTCGTACTGAACTGGCTAATGCTATTCGCGTGTTGAGTATGGATGCTGTTGAAAAGGCCAACTCCGGCCATCCGGGTGCGCCGATGGGCATGGCCGATATCGCCGAAGTATTATGGAATGATTTTCTCCAGCACAACCCAGCTGATCCAAAATGGATTAATCGGGATCGATTTATTTTGTCCAACGGGCATGGTTCGATGTTGTTATACGCCTTACTGCATTTAAGTGGTTATGACCTAAGCATTGAGGATATTAAAAACTTTCGCCAGCTGCATTCCAAAACTCCCGGCCATCCTGAATACGGTTATACGCCAGGCGTTGAAACCACCACTGGTCCGTTGGGTCAAGGCTTGGCGAATGCCGTTGGCATGGCGCTGGCTGAGCGCACCTTAGCTGCGCAGTTTAATAAGCCGGGTTTTGATGTCATCAATCATCATACTTATTGTTTTGTGGGTGATGGTTGTTTGATGGAAGGGGTGTCGCATGAAGTGGCCTCGTTCGCCGGCACTGTGGGTTTGGGCAAGTTAATTGTATTTTATGACGACAATGGCATTTCCATCGATGGCCAAGTGAAGCCTTGGTTTGCGGATGATAGTGCCAAGCGTTTTGATGCATATGGCTGGCATGTGATTCCATGCATCAATGGACACGATCCCCAAGAAATTATTGCCGCCATCGAAATGGCCAAAGCCAATCCACAGCGTCCCAGCTTATTGTGCTGCCAAACTATTATTGGTTTTGGTGCGCCAACGCAACAAGGCACCTCTGGCGTGCATGGCAAGGCGCTGGGTAAAGCCGAAATTGCGGCCGCCCGCGAATTTTTGCAATGGCCACATGCGCCCTTTGTGATCCCCGAGTATATTCAACAACAATGGTCAGCTCGTCAACGTGGCGCTGGCCGACAAGTCCAGTGGCAACAAGTTCTCATGCGCTATCAGCAACAATTTCCTGAGCTAGCCCGGCAATTGTTGTCGCGGATTGCTGGAGAGCTGCCGTACAATTGGCCAGAACTTAAACAAGACCTGCTCAAACAAATGGCGGCATCCACGGTACCGGTAGCCAGTCGGGTGGCATCGCAGCAGTGCTTGAATATTTTTGCGCAACATTTACCGCAGTTGCTGGGTGGCTCGGCGGATCTGACCGGATCCAACAATACTTTATGGAAGCAAGCCAAAAGCTTAAATGAGCAAGCTGATGGCCAATATATCTATTATGGTGTGCGGGAATTTGGCATGACCGCGATGATGAACGGCATGGCGTTATATGGCGGTTTTATTCCGTTTGGTGGTACGTTTTTGGTGTTTATGGATTATGCGCGAAACGCAGTGCGCATGGCGGCACTTATGAAACAGCGGGTGATTTTAATTTATAGTCACGACTCAATTGGTTTAGGCGAGGATGGCCCCACCCATCAACCAGTTGAGCACTTAACCAGTTTGCGCACCCTGCCGAATATGACCACTTGGCGTCCGGCCGATGCGTATGAAACCGCCGTCTCCTGGATTGCAGCGCTCGAACATCAGCAGGGTCCAACGGCTTTAATTTTATCGCGACAAAATTTGGCAATGTTGCCGTTAGATGATCAGCAGCGTTTGCAGGTTGCTCGCGGCGCTTATGTGTTGGGTGCCAGCAGCGGCGCGATACAGGTGATCTTAATAGCGACTGGCTCGGAAGTCGGCTTGGCGCTGAGCGCTTGGCAAACTTTAACCGCACAAGGTATCGGCGTGCAGTTGGTGTCGATGCCCTCGGCGGAAGTGTTTGATCGACAAGCTGCCGATTATAAAGCGCAGGTCTTACCGAAGCATGTACGTGCGCGGGTCGCCGTGGAAGCGGCAAGTAAAGATTATTGGCGTAAATATGTTGGCTTGGATGGGGATGTTGTGGGCATGCAAGGTTTTGGCGAGTCGGCACCTGCACCCGCGCTTTACACGCACTTTGACATCACGGTAGAAAAAATTATCACCACTGCACAGCGGTTACTGGCTCCAGTCAATTAAATAAAATACATTCCCTCGCCTGACCTGGGCTAGGGTGCGCGCAAACGCTGGCAGATGGTGATTGACTCTATCATGCAATGGATTAACTCGAGGAAGTGAGTATGCCGCTTAAAATTGGCGTCAATGGTTTTGGTCGCGTTGGGCGGGCGCTGTTACGTGCATGGTTGATGCGCCGTGAACAAAGCCCGGTACAGATTGTGGTCGTCAATGATCTCGGTGACCCGGCAAATTTAGCGTATCTAATGTCCTACGATACGGTTTATCCGTTTAAGCCGCATAATTTTCATTATGATGCCGACAAACACATTTTAGATTTTGATGGTCATCCGGTCGCGTTATCCAATGCGCCCAGTCCGCAAGAGTGTCCGTGGCAACCGCATGACGTAGAATGGGTGGTCGAGTGCACGGGATCGCAGCGCACCTGGGCGGCGGCACAAGGCCATTTTGCCGCCGGCGCCGCCCGCGTATTGGTCAGCGCACCGACTGAAGATCCGCCGGATGCGGCACTGGTGTTTGGCGCTAATCATCTGGATTATGATCCAAGCATTCACCGCTTTATCGGTGCTGCGTCCTGTACCACGCATGCCTTAGCTGCCGTGTGCAAACCCATTTTGCATCACTACGGAATTGACGGGGTGATGATGAGTGAAATTCATGCCGTCACCGTCGATCAAACCGTGCTGGATACCGTGCATCCCAACTGGGTGCGCGGTCGTGCGGCTTGTTTCAATATGATCCCCACCGACACCACCGGCGATAAAGTTATCGGCGCCATCTTGCCAGCGCTGGCTGGCAAGGTCAGCGGTTATTCGATGCGTGTGCCAGTCGCCTGCGGCGCGTGTTTGGATTTGACCATCAAACTCCATCGAACTACCAATATGAATGAACTGCTGGATTTTCTCGATCACGCCAGCATTTATTCGCAAGGTGTTTTAGCGCTAGAAACCATGCCACTGGTGTCCAGTGATTATTTAGGCTGCCCCGCCTCCGCCGTGATCGACTGCAATCACCTGCGTATTTTGGGTGACATGTTGCACGTCTTGGCTTGGTACGACAACGAGTGGGGCTACGTGAATCGCTTATTGGATTTTCTAGAGTTTGTAGCACGTCGTGAAACTTGATCAATCGACACATTATAAATTGCCCGCTTAATAAAGAGAACACAGCTATGTTATTCATGAAAAACATTCCCCTAGCGCAGCAGCGTGTACTGATCCGGGCCGATTTAAATGTGCCCATTCAAGACGGCAAAATCGCTGACGACAGCCGTATCCGCGCCGCACTTGCAGCCATTGAATTTGCCTTGCAGCAACAAGCTGCCGTCATGGTGTTATCCCATTTAGGACGCCCCAAAGAAGGCCAGTTTGATGAAGAAAACTCCCTGCGCCCCGTTGCCGAGCATTTATCTAAATTATTAAAACGCCCAGTGCGGTTGATTAAAGATTGGTTAGATGGTGTTGAAGTCGCTTTTGGTGAAGTAATGCTATGCGAAAATGTGCGTTTTAATCGCGGCGAAAATGCGGACGATGAAGCACTAGCCAAAAAAATGGCCAAACTGTGCGATGTGTTTGTGATGGACGCTTTTGGAACCGCGCATCGTGCGCAAGCTTCTACGCATGCAATTGCCAAATTTGCTCCCATTGCCTGCGCTGGTCCATTGCTCGCCGCTGAAGTGGACGCGCTGCAAAAAGCCTTGCTGCATCCCGCCAAACCTTTGATCGCGATTGTCGGCGGCTCAAAAGTATCGTCGAAGCTCGAAGTGTTGGAGTCGCTGGCTGATAAAGTCGATCAGTTAATTGTCGGTGGTGGTATTGCCAATACCTTTATCGCTGCTGCTGGCTTTAATGTCGGCGCATCTTTGTGCGAAAAAGAGTTAATTGAAACCGCCAAACGCATTCAAAACAAAACCCATATTCCATTACCCGTCGATGTCGTCGTTGCCAGCGCCTTTGCTCCCGACGCCAATGCGCGGGTCACCACGTTAAATGATATTGCCGACAATGAAATGATCCTCGACATAGGCCCGCAATCTGCCGAGCAATTCGCACAGTTGATCCAAAAAGCCGGAACCGTGGTCTGGAATGGTCCTGTCGGTGTATTCGAGTGGCCAGCTTTTGCTAACGGCACGCAAAAAATTGCCCATGCCATTGCCGACAGCACCGCCTTTTCCATCGCCGGTGGCGGCGATACCTTATCGGCCATCCATCAATTTGAAGTCGCCGAAAAAATTTCCTACATCTCCACCGGTGGCGGTGCATTTTTAGAGTTTTTAGAAGGTAAAACATTACCCGCGTTGGCAGTGTTGCAGGAGCGGGCAGTTAAGAAAAATAATTAAGGCAAAGCAATCAGTTTTCAGTTAGCTACTACTCGGTCTGCTGTAGGCCTTCCAATAATAGATTGGCTCCGAGTAAAGATCTCACTGTGCGGTCAAATGCAATTGAAAAGTCAGCCAATTAAGGCGTTGCAGATTTAACCACTACAGTAGCAGAAATACTGACCGTGGCGCCCTTATTATCGGTAGCAACCGCCAATAAATCATAAGTGCCCGCCGATAACTTTCTCAAAACGCTATCATTAGATCTATTAGCATTAGCCCATTCATAGGGCCTCACGTTTTCCTGGCGAACAAACTTACCATTTAACCATAGTTTGACATTAGTAATGCTGACATCACTGTCCGTCGCGTTCACGACGACAAACATATCAGCACCCACAGGTAAAGTCTGGCCATTCGTTGGCTGCTTAAACAGGGCAGTCGGTTTTTGATTTTGAATAGGTGTTGAACCAGGCGCTGGTGTTGAAGTCGGTGTTGCTGTTGCTGTTGGTGTTGGTGTTGGTGTTGGTGTTGCTGTAGGTGTTGCTGTAGGTGTTGCTGTAGGTATCGGAGTGGATGTTGATGTAGAAGAAATAGTGATTGAACCTAAATCTAACCACCCATCAACGTTTTGACCCGCATTTGCAAAACCTAGATTATGACCATTTGACAGTGGATTAATAACTTTGATGCCTATTTTATAGGCGCCAGCGGCAAGACCATGATTGTTTATCGACGTCGAAAAGTTCTTAACGGTGGCGTTAGCCGGGACAGCATCCAGATTCCAGCTCGTATTCCAAGATTTTACGAGCGTACCGCTCGTGTTCTTGACGCCCACTGCAATGGGCCAGGTGTTGTGATCATAATAAAAGGGTGCAACACCAATATTTCTCATATCAATTGCGACATTTAAAGGGCTTGTTATCGTGAGATTATCGTAATAGGCCGTAGTAACCTGAAAGTTATAGCCCATCATGCGTTGAGCCGCCACGGAATTGGTGTATGCACTGCCGCTGTAAGTTTTGATTGCATTATTCATTAAGTAGGTTGGATGCAAAGCATACACGCAGCTATCCCAATCCTCGTTGTTACCACCCATCCAAGGTTTATTGGTGCTAAATATTAAACCTTGAATTTCTGGCCGTAATTCTCCTCCGAAGGGTGCTGTCTGCCATCTGAATTCCGTACTCGGCACGCTGGCTCGTAATTTACTCAAAGTGTAATAACTTTTTCCTGTCAGTGATTCATAAGCGAACGAATCGTCCTTTAAACCCACTCTAGGGAGTTTGGGTATATCCACCATGGGGTAACGTCCACTAAATCGGGTTTTTTTGAAGGCATTATCGAAAGCATACAAAACCTCATTTTTAACCTGATCCGAAGGTGTCAGATTATTCTCTGGGTAAGTATGCCACTCTCCCCACTTGCCCAGTAACCCGATTTGTAAAAAACCGATACGTTTATCACCATCATATTTAGCACCGAGCGCACCAATAAAATTCTTTAATGCGGTTCTCAAATTTTGATCTTCATAATCCGGCGAATAGCTGGCACCGCCCCCTGAATAGGTACTTACCTTAAGGCCACCGTCAAGTAAAAATTGAGGTATTGCTGTTTCACTTCCGGGGTAATCCAAGTAAAAACGAAATACTGCTTGATGCCCTCTATTGGCAATAGCATTCAAATTATTCTCAAGTACCGTCCAATTAAAACTATTTAAATCTATTTGAGTTCCTTTTAAGGGAATATAAAACCATTCCATACTAATAGGATAGCTACCGCTATAAGGGGCAAAAGGTATAAAGCCCTTGAGTGGATTTCCATCCCAAGCGCTCCCAGGCGATATGTTGTGTGGAGTTTCGGCTGCAAATGCATGGCTGAAGGAAAAAAGACTAGCACTCACGAAAAATGCAATTAAAAAAAAGCTGCACTTTTTTATACCATTTGTGATTCGCATGATTGGGCTGACTAATTATGGATATTAACTAAAGCGTAGCTGGCGAAGATATTTATATCTTAGATTCAAGAATGAAGTGCATAGCTTTTGCAGAGTAGAAAAGAAGGTCAGAAGCCAGTAGTCTGATCGCTTTTTCTCCGACAAGAGACTATGAGATGAGAACCTACCAACAACTGACCTACGAACAAAGATGCC
>JANNXD010000108.1:0-2009 GCA_031409375.1 Gammaproteobacteria bacterium
GTTATTGCTTCGCAACCACAGGTTTTATTTGGTGAAGGCGGAGAAGCTGCCGCCACTGCTGGTCCAAACATACTGGGCGTGGACTTGGGTATCGATGATAAATTGCGGCGCTCTTATTGGTATAAGCAGCCAACGCCTTAAAAAGGCATCAAGGATAATGCCAAAGCCCGCTAATGTTGCTGAGCGGGCTTTGGGCGTTCATGACACATCTTGTATGTGCGTTGTCTTGGCACAATTTTGAGTTTAACGAAACATTTAAGTGAAACAGGGTTCAGGGTTGAAAAGTAACGGGAGTAGTGGGTGATGCATAATTACAGAGTACTAGCACTTATCAATGGGTTGATGATGATAGGGGTTTTATGTAGTTGTTTGACTGTAGTTGCTGACGATACCGATATTTTTTTAGGCGATGGTAGTGGTGGTGCAGGCGGTGCAAATGTACTTTTTATTATCGACAACTCGGGTTCTATGATAAAAAATCCAGCAAAGGATGCTGATGGCAACAAGATTGCCGATACTCGATGGGAGCTGTTAGTAGCAGGACTAAAAGATATTCTAACGAGCTCAGTAGGTACTGGTATTAATGTTGGCTTTATGCGATTTGCAAAACAAGGGGCAATTGAGTACCCCGTGGGGCCACTTAACGCAACGACATTGCCTACTTTGACTTCTGTAGTGGACAAAATAAAACCTTGGGAGACACAACAGACCCGTATTGTTGGAGCCCTTTTTGAAGCCCACCAGTATTTCGCTGGGAAAGCAGTTTCAGGGGGGCTTAGTCGGGGTGGCAGAGAGTATAACGGTGAATCAGTGTGGCGTGTTAGCCATCCTGATTCGTATAACACGGGTGGTAGTCATGTCTTACCGGCAGGTTGTTCAGTGAGTGATTTCCAGAACATTGCTTGCAAGGACGAAGAGATCGCACCCATTCCAACGCCGCTGTACCTAAGCCCAATTACCTCTGACTGTCAGAGCAATCATATTATTTTACTATCGGACGGTAAACCCTCGCATGAAGCCAGTTCGGACCTAGAGGATAATATTGAAGCGTTGATTGGCAAGCAGTGTGACGGTGATACAGCGGGTTTTCCGGAACAGTTATGTGGTCGTTCGCTGGTGGAGTGGATGGCCAGTAATCCGGCTAATCCCAGCTTTAGCAATTCAAAAATATTTATCCATACCATTGCTTATAATTTGTTTATTGGAGATCCGCAGGAAAACGGCGCAATTCCATTTTTGAACGACTTGGCACAGCTGGGCAAAGGTAATTTTTTGACTGCTTATACTCAGTCAGACGTAAAAGAAGCGATACTAAAAACCCTTAACGATATTAAGCTCATTGATAAACCGGCAACATTCACCGCAGCCAGTGTATCCGTGAATCAATTTAATCGATTAGCACACCGCAATGATCTGTATTTCTCAATGTTTAAACCCAGCCAGGAACCACGCTGGGCAGGTAATATAAAACGTTACCAACTGGGCGGCTCTCCCTTGGCGATTCAAGACCAATCAGCGAGAGACGCAGTTGACCCCACCACAGGATTTTTTAAAGATACCAGTAAAAGCTTTTGGTCCACGGTTACCGATGGCGATAAAGTAGAGCTCGGCGGCGCAGCCTCTCAATTGCCCAATCCGGTAGATCGAAAGCTGTACACCTATTTAAGCAAAGCGAAAAATCCTTCGCGAGACCTCACCAAGCCGTTCAATCATATCAAGTTCAAAAACGATGAAATTACCAGCGGAAAGCTGCTGGCTGCTGATGCGCATAAGGGTGAATATAAGTGTGAATATGAGGGTGAATATAAGGGTGCATATAAGTGTAAATATAAGGGTGATAAGGGTGAATATAAGGGTGAATTTGATGGGGCAGATTCAACCGCGAAGTGCATAACAGTTTAAGCGGCGAAAGCCGCCAGTTGATCCTGCATTAAAACAGCAGGAGATTTAAAAGCAAGCGATTTTCTAGGACGAAGGTTTAACTGATTAACAGCGAATGAAACCTGGTC
>JANNXD010000109.1:0-25254 GCA_031409375.1 Gammaproteobacteria bacterium
TGCCTACGACAATATCGGCAATCGGCAATCATTAACACTCATCGACGCACAAACCATTAATCACACCTACACCTACAATCTGCTGAACCAACTCACGCAAGCGGTGCTCAACAACCAAACCTACAACTTCACTTATTTTAATAACGACACGCTAAAAACTATTCTGTATCCCAACACCGTCAGCACCACCAACACCTACAAAAACAACGGGCCACTCAACACGACACAATTAAAAAACAGCAGCAATGCAACGATCGGCGGCCATGTTTATACCTACGACGTCAACGATAATATCCTTACCCAACAAACGTCCATCGGCACCCAAACTTATAAATATGATGGACTCAATCGTTTGATCACTGCCACGCATGCCGCCGCCTTTGCGTTACCGAATGAATCTTATCAATACGACGGCGTCGGTAATCGCATGCAAAATAATTCAACAGCAAACACCTACGACAACAACAATCGAATAACGAAAATCGGTGCAACTGTAATCACGCACAACGCAGCGGGCAGCCTCACCCAAAACGGCACCAGCGCTTACACCTACAACAGCGAACAACGTTTAACGCAAACGGTGAAAGGAGGCGTCACCACGCTCTACAAATACGACGCTTTCGGACGACGTGTCGCGAAAAACAGCGGCGGTGTTACGACGTTTTATGTTTGGGATAATGAAAACTTAATCGCCGAATATAATGGATCAGGGCAGCGCACAAAAAGATACGCCTACATTCCCAATCGCCACGCCGCCATTCAACTTGAAGATGCCAACGGCATTTATCAAGTCCACACCAATCATCTGGATACACCGACGCAGTTAACGGATGCGACACAGAAAGTGGTTTGGCAAGCCAATTACCAAGCGTTTGGTGGCACCGTCATTAATCAAGATCCTGATGCCAACGGCACAGCCATCATCTACAATCAACGTTTTCCAGGGCAATATCAGGATGTAGAAACTAATCTGTATTACAACTTTTATCGCGATTATGATCCCAGTACGGGAAGGTATTTGCAGAGTGATCCGATTGGGTTGGGTGGAAAAACTGCGAAAGACAGCTCAACAACAGCTTGCAGTTCGTTGTTTTTGCCTTTCTTGTATTGCTCATTAAATGATCATGAACAGGTTCTTATCCGGTTGCTCTCTGGATGGGTACATGTATCCATCTGCAGCGAGCAGAAGCGATGGCAATTGTGTAATCAGCTATTTTAAATAGACTACGAGTTTTTTGCTTATAAAGGCGTAATTTATGGACCCAAATCAACCCTATCGTTCAGCAGCGTTTCATTTTTTAGATGTCGGCCGCAAGTCGCCTAAAAAACACAGCGTGGCAAAACGAAAAAAAAAATTCATTGAAATTTACGAGCCGTATGAATCAAAAGTAGCGGCATCCCAATCGATGCGTTGTTTGGATTGTGGTAATCCGTATTGCGAATGGAAATGTCCGGTGCATAACTACATTCCTAACTGGTTAGAGTTGGTGGCGGAAAATCGCATTATTGAAGCTGCTGAGTTGTGCCATCAAACCAACAGCTTGCCTGAAGTCTGTGGGCGCGTGTGTCCACAAGATCGTTTGTGTGAAGGCGATTGCACCTTAAACGATGGTTTTGGTGCCGTGACCATAGGTTCGATTGAAAAATATATTACCGATACTGCTTTTGATATGGGCTGGCGGCCGGACTTATCCAAGGTTGTGGCCACGGGTAAAAAAGTGGCAATCATTGGCGCTGGTCCTGCGGGTTTATCGTGCGGTGATGTGCTGGCGCGTAATGGTGTGCAGGCCGATATTTATGATCGTTATGCGGAAATTGGCGGCTTGCTCACTTACGGTATTCCGGCGTTTAAATTAGATAAAGAAGTCATGCGCCGCCGTCGTGCTATTTTTGAAGCCATGGGTATACGTTTTTACTTAAACACCATAGTAGAAAGCAAACTATTTGCGAAATTGCTTGCTGATTACGACGCTGTGTTTTTGGGCATGGGGACTTATAAAGCGTTAACCGGTGATCTGTCCGGTGAACAGTTCCCCGGTGTTTATAAAGCGCTGGATTATCTCATCGCGCAAATTAATAGTCAGTTGCATCACACACCGCCGACGCATCATTTGCGGGGTAAGCGGGTGGTAGTGTTGGGCGGTGGCGATACGGCCATGGATTGCAATCGCACCGCGATACGCCAAGGTGCAAAATCGGTGACCTGCGTGTATCGCCGCGATGAAGCCAATATGCCAGGCTCACGCCGCGAAGTGGCCAACGCCAAAGAAGAGGGCGTGAAGTTTTTGTTTAATCATCAGCCGTTAGCAATTATTGGCGATGATCACGTCACCTCAATACGTATGGCTCCTACCGTTTTAGGTGATGCCGACGCCAAAGGCCGTCGTATTCCGCAAGTGCAAATGGAAAATAGCCAAACCTTGCAAGCTGATGCTGTGATCATCGCCTTCGGTTTTCAACCCAACCCCGCCGATTGGTTTGCCGATCATCAAATAGCAACTCATGCCAATGGCCGCGTCATCACCTCCGCGCAAGCCTCGCTACCTTTCCAAACCCAAAATCCCAAAATTTTCGCCGGCGGCGACATGGTGCGCGGCGCCGATTTGGTGGTGACGGCAGTAGCAGAGGGTAGAAAAGCAGCGGAGGGGATGTTGGATTATTTGGGGGTTTGAGGGTGAGTGATGATGTGATTTGGTGTGACATGGCTTCGACAGGCACAGCCACTGGGAAAGTGGCGGGTTTAAAAGGCAAGTGGCCTTGGCTTAAAACCCGTCGACAAGCTCAGCGACTGGGTAAACTATAAAAGATCTATTATTGTTGGATGGTCAGTTAATCGTTCCAATTATTTTGAGTCGTAGCACTGTTTTTATCTTTGTAGGTTTTTAAGCCACTAGATGATAGCGTGAATACACCATTGCCTGGACCTTCGTCCATCCGACTACCTGCAATTGGGGTTGCCGTCAGCGTGTAGGTGGTAGTGGTAGCGCCAGTGATAGTCAACGTATAAAGCTCCTTGCCTGGTGCAGCATCTAATGGCACAAAAGTGGGAAATAGAGTTGCAAAAGGCGTGTTATCAGCGTTGCTTGATGAGGCGCCACCCGAAATATTGGCATAAGAGTTTTCGCTTGTCCGATATCGCTCCATCGCGCTGGCCAATTGTACCAATGCTGATTTGGCATCCGAACGATAGGATTTTTTTACTTGTGAACTGTACATTGGTATAGCGATGATGCTGAGGATGCTAATGATCAGGAGGGTGATCATTAGCTCTGTTAGGGTAAATCCGCGAGTACGGCGTACAATTGGCATAAGTGTTCCTCTTGGTCGGTTCCCTTGAGTATAGATCTTGAATTGAGCAGCTCCGGTGTAATGTCGTTGGTAAATAATAAGTGCTGCCTTTGGCGTGTCATTCTTCGCGATTATCATATTCATCGGCAGCTTAAGCGTTGACACTATAGTTCATGGGCTGCTCCTGAAATTAAGGTGCTTTCAGAAATAGGAAGTTTTGGTGTTTAACAAAAATTCCGCTCGATCGAGATTGCGCTGTCGAGCTTTAATTCGGCTTATGTGGTTTTTATCCGTTGTTTACATCTACTCAGTCCAAAGTCCAATAATGTGAATCGCAGCAGTTTAGGGGGGAGGGCAAGTTCACTATGATATGGCCGCGTAAGCGGTCATTACGTAAAACCATGGCAGAAAACCTTTCCAATCAGTATCATAAAAAACGCTTCTGGCAGGCTAGGTCTTCATATGCGTAAGCGCCTTTCATGTCACGCCAACTTTTATGGTGCAAATAGAAATAATAATCATTTGTATTTGAGTCTTGCCTAGTCTTATACTTGCTGTGCAGTTTTGATCATTGTGCATACCTAGCAAGAGGCTGAATTATGAATTTAACCTACACATTATTAACATTGGCAATGGTTGGTGTTATTTCAACTACGGGGGCTGCTGGAGAGCAGGGTGGCCAGCAGGCCGGTCATCCAGCTATTCAGCAAGAGTTGCAAGTGTTAAAACTGCAAGTAGAAGCATTATCCGATCAAGTTGAAATGCAGTCGAAAGCTGCCAGTATTTCTAAAACCACTCTGGGCGGTTATGGAGAGATGCACTACAACTTTTTGAATGGCAGTGATATCGAAGATAAAAAAGAAATCGATTTTCATCGTTTTGTACTGTTTTTCGGTCATGAGTTTGCGCCAAATATTCGTTTAATATCGGAAGTTGAGTTAGAGCATGTATTGGCAGGTGAAGGCGAAAATGGTGAAGTTGAGTTAGAACAAGCCTATATTAATTTTGGTGATAGCCAACAAGGTTGGCGTGTCGGTTTATTTTTAGTTCCGGTCGGTTTTTTAAACGCCACTCATGAGCCACCCACTTTTTTTGGTGTTGAGCGTAACCCGGTAGAGCGCAATATTATTCCAACCACCTGGTGGGAAGGCGGCGTATCGCGTTATGGCCACTTAACCGAAACACTTCGTTATGAGGTTGCTCTGCATTCGGGTTTAGTGTTGTCCGCAGCGGATAATTTTGCGGTGCGTGCGGGTCGTCAGGAGGTCTCAGAAGCCGATGCCACCGATATTGCTTTAACTGCAAATTTGAATTGGTTGATATTGCCAGGGTTTGAAGTGGGAGTTAGTGGTCAATATCAAGTGGATGCTGATCAGGCGTCTGGGGTTGCCGTACAAGACGCCACCTTGTTAGAAGCCCATGCTGCATGGCGTTATCAACGCGCTGGGATTAAAGCTCTATATGCATTTTGGAGTATTGATGGCGCTGGTCCAAAAGCGATTGGTGCAGATAAGCAAGTGGGTGGGTACATTGAGCCTGCTTATTACCTGACCTCACAAATAGCAGCGTTTGCGCGTTTTGAGGAATGGGACAACAGTGCGCATGCGCTTGTCAGTACCCGTAATGATCAAGCCAGTATCGGTGTGAATTATTATCCGCATGAGCGTGTGGTATTTAAAGCCGATTATCAGATGTTGGACAACTATGATGGCAGTCAATTGGATGGCGTTAATCTTGGTGTGGGTTACCAGTTTTAGTCAGGCTAATAAGGATGTAAAAAAAATGGGTGTCAGTGGTCAGCGGTCCAAGCTTTTTGGGCCGCTGCTGTTATTAACCTACATGTGGTCGCTAGTGGTGTTGTCGCAGATAGTATTTGCGGATGCTGTCTCAGAACAAAATTCCAAAACACAATTTTTGCATGAAGTTTTTGGACCCTCATTGCCTGCCACTCAGCGCTTATGGTTGAGTGCGTCCATGCAGCAATCGCTCACCACCTTAGTGGGTGCGCCTTATCAGCAAGCTGTTTTGCGTTATTGGCAAGATCCCCATGATTCCACACGACTGGTGTTGTTATTAGACGCTATTGGTAAAGAAGATTGGATTACGGCGGGCTTTGTGGTGCAGAAAAACACTATTCAAACAGCACGGGTGTTGGTGTATCGCGAAACACGGGGCGGCGAAATTCAATCGATGGGTTTTTTGCAGCAGTTTCGTCATCTACAACTGCGAAATCAACAACTCACTCAACAAATCGATGGTATTACGGGAGCTACCCTGTCGGTTCGTGCAATGACCAAGATGGCGAAGCAGGCGCTTTATTTCGCCGAGCAGATTCATGCGCCGCTTTAAACGGTTTTTACGTTTTTGGCATCGCTGGTTGGGTCTGGTAATTTCGTTATTATTGATGTATCTCGCGATCACTGGCTGGTTATTGAATCATAGTGAAGATTGGCAATGGTCAAATCGTTTTGTGCAGTCAACTTGGTTTATGCGTGCCTACGGTATTGCTGAGCCAACTGCCGACGTGACGATCGCTCTGTATCCGAGTTTATTCAACCAGCCGGCTTTAACCCAATCTTCTTCAAAACAATCTTCATCAAATCACCATTGGCTCAGTCAATGGCAGCAGAAAATTTTTGTTGATCAACACTTGTTGCTGGCAGATTTTCAGGGGCCGTTGGTGGCAGTGTTGGTCTTGCCGGATGTTTACTTGCTGGCCACGCAGGATAGTTTACAAGCGGTTAATCCTCAAGGTCAGCGCATTTGGCAGTTGGACGGCCTCGATCTGCTGCCTTCGCCAATAACGGGTTTAGTGGTGAGCAATCAGCAAATTATTTTGCAAACTCCTCACAAGAATTGGTTGTTTGATGCAAAACAACTCAGCTGGCAGCCTGCATTTTCAGTGCTCGAGATTCCAGACTCATCGCTTGATGTGATTGCTTCGCAATCCCTACCTATGGATTTACAGGCCGCTATTGTGCCGCAAGTTAGTCAAAAACAAGTTAGTTGGCAGCAAGTTTTGTTGGATCTACACAGTGGGCGGCTATTTAAAGCAGTTGTCGTCATGGATATTACCGCTTGGTTGTTGCTAGTTTTGAGTATTTCTGGTTTGCTGTTATTTTTTCGACGCAGATCCTGATGACTGTACCCATTGCTGACCCTAATACTGCATCCACCCTTGATCGTGTAGCTGATGCGAGTGTCGTCCCCATAACCCTGGCAGGTCAAGTCACGCGTGTGACTTTTCACGATGAGCAAAGTGGATTTTTTGTTGCCCAAGTCAAGCTGTCCGAGCAAAAAGATTTAGTGACTTTTGTTGGTTATAGCGCTCAGTTACAAATTGGAGAGTGGTTGGAAGCGCAAGGCATTTGGGTAAATGATCGGCGTCATGGTCTACAGTTTCGCTGTCAACAGTTGACTTCGCTGATACCCAATACCCTGGAAGGAATCGAAAAATATTTGGCTTCAGGTCTTATTCACGGTATTGGGCCACATTTTGCTAAAAAATTAATCGCAGCATTTGGAGATCAAGTTTTTGATGTTATTGAAAATCAGCCAGAGCGATTGCAGCAGTTAGAGGGGATCGGTAAAAAGCGTCAACAAGATATCACCGGTGCTTGGCAACTACAAAAAAGTTTGCGCGATATCATGGTGTTTTTGCACAGTCATCAATTGGGTACTGCGCGGGCTTATCGCATTTTTGAAGCTTATGGTGATCAAGCCATTGATCGGGTTAAGGCGAATCCCTATCAGCTGGTGATGGATGTTCACGGCATTGGCTTTAAAACGGCTGATCTATTGGCGCAAAAACTGGGTGTATTGCCCGAGTCTGTTCCTCGCATTGCCGCTGCGTTAGCCTATTGTTTAAAGTCGGCCTCGAATGATGGTCACTGCGGTTTACCGCTTGAACAATTGCTGGCTAATACCCAAAGCTTAATTGGCGTGTCAATTGAGCAAGTTCAGCAGGTGGTGGACAGTGAATATCGTACCAAACAGCTGCGGTTGCTGACGCATGATGAACAATGCTTTATCAGCTTGCCGAGCTTAATTGGCGCTGAACAACAAATTGCGTATCACCTGCAACGACTCATGACGGGGTCGTTATCCTGGTCTTTGTTGGCTCAGCAATTGACAGACAGTTCCGCTGATATTGCTCTGTCACCTGATCAGCAATTGGCGGTGCAGTTAGTGCTATCCAATAAGCTGAGTATTTTGACAGGTGGTCCGGGCGTCGGTAAAACCACGGTGTTGCGTGTAATCACGCAGCGACTGCGACAAGCGGGGCTTGCGTTATTATTGGCTGCGCCCACTGGGCGTGCTGCAAAACGATTGGCAGAGTCTACTGGTTTAACAGCAAAAACGTTGCACCGTTTACTTCAATTTGATCCAGCAACTCGTGGCTTTAAACACAACGCCAGTCATCCTTTGGCGGGTGATTTTTTAATTATTGATGAAGCTTCGATGGTCGATGTGTCGTTAATGTCAAGTCTGTTGCAATCATTGCCTGATGCGATGGCCGTGTTGTGGGTGGGGGATGTCGATCAATTGCCATCCGTGGGTCCTGGTAATGTTTTGGCCGATTTAATTAATAGCGCGCGTTTGCCGGTGATACGTTTGCAGAAAATCTTTCGCCAAGCGGCTCAATCTCAAATTGTGCAGCAGGCGCATCGTGTGAATCAAGGGCATTATCCGCGCACGCCCAGTCAACCACTGACTGGCGGTATGAGTGATTATTATTTGATTGAAACGCGAAATCCAGAATCCGCCATGCGAACTTTATTAGAGGTAGTGAGTGAACGTCTGCCACAGCGTTTTGGTTTTGATCCCTTGCAAGATATTCAAGTATTAACACCTATGCAGCGTGGTGGGCTGGGAGCTCGCAGTTTAAATATGGAGTTGCAAAAAAAACTTAATGCCACTGCTGAATTAAAAATTGAACGGTTGGGGGTCACTTATGCGCTTGGCGACAAGGTGATTCAAGTGGTCAATAATTATGACAAAATGGTTTTTAACGGTGATATTGGTCGCATTAGCCAGATTGCTCGGGAATCTCAGCAGGTGGTGATCAGTTTTGTTGATCGTGATGTTGAGTATCGAGTTGATGAGTTAGATGAAGTGCAGTTGGCCTACGCAATTACGATTCATAAAAGCCAAGGCAGTGAATATCCCTGTGTAGTGATGCCGATATTGATGCAGCATTTTCGCTTATTGCAGCGGAATTTATTATATACAGGAATGACGCGGGCTAAAAAGATGCTGGTGTTGATTGCACAAACGTCCGCCATTCAACGCGCCGTCGATAATCAGGCCAGTCAAAAACGCTATACCTTTTTAGCCGATTTGATTAGGGTGTGTTGAAGATTTGAAGTGAACGGTTGAATATAAATAGTAAACTCGTAACATTGGTTTTTTTCGAAAACCGACAAGGAAGCGAGTTTGTTATGCCAAGAGCCAAGCTCACGGACGAGGATTGGTTAAAGGTACTGCCGATTTTGAATGAACACAGGATTTATAACAAGCCAGATCTGCGGCGTACGTTTGAAGGAATATTGTATCGAGTAAGAGTGGGCTGCCCCTGGAGAGATTTTCCCGAATATTTTGGCAAATGGAGCAGTGTGTATAAACGATTTAATGAATGGCGCCGTGAAGAAAAGTTGATGAGCACTTTTAAATCGTTGTGCGTTGAACCAGATATGGAGTGGATGTTTATAGATGGCAGCATTGTTAAAGCGCATCAACACAGTGTTGGAGCCAATAAAATTAAGAAAGTGCTGTTGGCAAATCGGTTGCAGGCAACACCACTAAAATACATTTAGCTGTAGATTCTAGCGGATTACCGATTGATTTTACGATTACAGGTGGTGAAGTTCATGATGTGAAAGAAGCTCCAGACTTTATTGCTCAATTACCAAAATCTGATTATAAAATTATGGACAAAGGCTACGACTGTGAGCCATTAAGAGATCAAATTAGAATGCAAAAATGTACGCCAATTATTCCAGGAAAAAATAATTCCCTAATTGGCAATGACGATATCGATTGGGGGCTTTATAAATATCTACATCTGGTTGAAAAAGCATTTGCTAAGCTTAAACATTTTCGGGGGGTGGCTACTCATTTCGACAAACTCAAAAGAAATTTTATTGGCGCCGTTGCTTTAGCTTGCGCCATTATGTGGTTACTAATGCGGGCACTGTAAACTTTGGATCGTCAACAGGCCCTAGATGCCTTTAACCCTGAAGTCTCTAAAGTCAGATTTTTGTTAGATTAAAACCTCAATACCGCGCCGACATTTAAGCTGTCATCCAAAGTAATGTCACTATTGCGCCGACGATTTTCGCGGCTAAACTCGATGTGTTGATAACCAACATAAACATCCGCTGTACTCATTAGTTGGTAAGTTAGGCGCGCGGATGCTTCCCAATATCCATCGCTGTCACCAAATGCCAATACTTGAGGTGCATAAAAGCCAATAAAATCGACATATAAGTTCTGCACATTAGGTACAAAAAAAGTCAGCATCGCGCCTGGTGCAATTGCGCTGCCACTGCTATTACCATTGTGTTCATCACTCTCAAAGACAACTGCTTTTAAACCTACCTTCGCCCAAGGCCGATAGTCGCGTTCATTTTCAACCGGATCGGATAGGAAAAAACCGGCGTTAAGCAGATTGCCATCATCTTGGTGATAATAAAAGCCACCAAAAAAAGATACTTCAGGCCGTTCAAAAGGTTGTCCGGAAAGCTGTCCTCCAACTGAGTTATTGTTGACGGAAAGATCAAGCGTACCGGCTATTGCAGAGACGGCACTGATTAGACTTAAAAATATTAACGTAAGGCTTTGCAAACAACGACAAAAAATCATAATGACAGCACCTAATAAGAAATTTGCGATGAAGGTTACGTTTTTAAAACTTGCAAGCCGGTCTTGTTACCAGCAGCATCCTCAAAACGGCTATAGTGTAACGACAATTCGTAGTTAACTCACCGAATTATTTAATTAAAAAGCGGCTATTATATTATTACTGTCAGGTCAGCAAGTCTTTGGCATTTGAGTTGGTATGCCGCGCTTAAGCCCAGTATATTGCTTTCGGTATTGAACTTGATGGATATGTGACATTAAAAGCCGATTGATGGATCAATAACTTTGGTTGAATTTTTTTGTTGTTAAAAGTGGGAATAGATTGTTGAATGTTAAAAATTCGTTATCTCGTTGGGGTTGGTGTTGTTGCGTATCTGATCTTTTTGCTAGCACGCTTGCCTGCGGAATGGTTTTCTCCTTACGTTGATAGAGCACTGGTTACTCAAGGTATCGGATTAACATCAGTGAGTGGTACAGTTTGGTCTGGACGTGCTGATTTACTTACCACTTCGGCCGCTTTAGCGCCTTTGCAGGGCAGTCAGTTGGTTTGGGCTTTGCGACTTGGTGGTTTATTCCAAGGCCAAGCGTTAGTTGATTTTCAATTGAGTGGCGGTGCAATGCAATTACAGGGGCAGATCCAAGCGGGTTGGAAGCGCTTTAGCTTAAGTGATATTTCGGGTGAAATCAGTGCATTGTTTTTAAATGCCGTGCTTGCAAACTCTTTGCAAGTTAGCCAGCCTCTGCGGCTAAATCATGTTTCTGTGCATGTTAAGCGCACGGAAAATCCAAGTATTAGTGCTGAGGGTAGTTTGTTTTGGCCGAAAGGCAGTATGGTATTGGTGCAAAATTCAGGGCAAACTTTAAACATGCCCGATATAATGGCTAGCCTGTCTTCGGTTGATTCGGATCTGCACTTGATCGCAAAAGACCAAGATGCTCAGGTGTTGACGATAAAAGTGGAACCGACAGGGCTGGCAACTATTACTGTATTAAAGCGTATGCTAGTTACACTAGGTCAGTCTGGTAGTTCGACGGATCCGGATGGCATGTTGTTTCAGGTTCAGCAGTCATTATTTTAAAAATGGTACTTTTAATAGCGGCGCATTAAAAAATGATCAAGCAGTCAGTGATTGAGGATTGGTTAAATCAGGGTTTTTCATGGGCTTGCTTGCCTCTGGTTATTTGTTGTGCGTTAGCTTTTTCTAGCATCACCTGGTTGGTAATTGCGCCCAGCGCTTTAGAGCCTGTAAATCTTATAAATAACAAGGCGATGGCTATGGTGCCTGCAGTGGCGGTGGCCACGCCCTTGGATATTCCATTGCTTACAAAATGGCAGTTATTTGGCGTTTTTCAAGAGGCTCCACTTGTCGTTGCTCCACAAGCGGATGCGCCGGATACCAGTTTAAATTTGGAACTAGCGGGTGTGTTCGTTGCGGTCGATCCAAAAAAATCGACTGCTGTTATTTTACAAAAGGGTCAAGAAGGGCAGTTGTATAACATTGAAGATCAGTTGCCTGGCAATGCTCAGTTGCAATATGTATATGATGATCGAATTGTTATTAAACGTAATGGTCGCTCTGAGACACTACGATTTCCGAAAGATGCTAATGCTGAGCAGAGTATTAGCATGAGTGAATTGATGCAGCCAACAATATCCGAGAATGCGGGTATACGTCCTTCTGGACGCGTGCCGGCATTAAAAAGAATGCTGGATCAATCTCAAAAGTTGACCCCTGAGAGTCTGATGCGGTCCTTGCAGTCGGGTTTGAAAAGTGGGGGAGTAGCGACGTTGGAGCAATTAGGTTTGGAGACGGTCGATGGTAGCGCAGAAAAGGGTTATCGTGTTACCAGCAATGCGTCACCGAAATTAATGAGTATGTTGGGTTTGAAGTCAGGCGATGTATTGTTATCGGTTAATGGCAGCGCGATTGGTGATATTACGAAAGATCAAAGTTTATTTAATCAAGTAATTGCTTCAGGCCAAGCCACTGTGGCGGTGCAGCGAGGAGATCGAACCATCAAAGCGACGATCCCTATTCCTAAGGGTATGATGCGTTAATGTGGTAGGTAGATACTTTTAACTGGTAGGAAGTCTTATGGGGCGTTGCAGTGTGTTTATACTATTGTTTTTGTGGGTATTGAGCTTCACTACTCAGATGTGTTTTGCTGAAGAACCTGCTAATGAGTCAGTAGCCGTTGATCCATCGAGTGCGGATAGCGTGACAAAAACGTGGACGGTAAGCCTAAATAATGCACCGATACGCACTTTTATCAGCCAGGTATCCGATATTACTGGTTACAGCTTTGTAGTTGATCCGCGTGTTAAAGGCAATGTTACGGTCGTATCAAAGTCACCGATGACTGCAGATGAAATTTATGAACTGTTTCAAACTGTGCTTAGTGTGCATGGTTATACTGCTGTGCCCGGTAATGGAGTGATTAAATTAGTGCCCAATACGGGTGCAAAACAAGATACGATCCGTTTGTGCAAAGATATCAATAGTAGTGAGTTGGTGACCTGTGTGATTCCCATCAAAAACACCTCTGCGATTGAGTTGGTGCCTATTTTACGCCCACTTATTCCTCAATATGGCCATTTGGCTGGCGTTGCTTCTGCAAACTCTTTGATCATCACTGATCACTCAAGCAATGTTAAACGTATTATGGAAATCATCGCGAAACTCGATGGCGCTGGTAGTGAAGAAATGGAAGTTATTCAATTAAAGTCCGCAGGTGTTAACGATATGGTGGAAATGCTGGCCAATCTTGAACCCGTCGATACCGGCAATAGCGCAAAAGCAGGTGGGTCGGGTGGCCGTGTAACGGTAGTTGCTGAAGATCGTACCAACCGTATTATTTTGAAAGGCGAAAAATCCGCACGTGCGCGTATTCGTACCTTGATAGAAGAGCTGGATAAACCCTCTGAATTTTCGGGCTCAACGAAGGTGCTGTACTTGCGCTACGCAGAAGCAGCTAAGGTGGCTGAATTGCTGAAAAATTTAAGTAGTGTGCAATCGACTACTAAGTCCAGTGCAAAATCCGGCGCTGCCAAAGGTGTGGCTGCAGAAGGGGTGAATATTCAAGCGGACGAGACTTTAAATGCGTTGATTATTCGCGCTGAACCCTCCGATATGGCGGACCTACAGGAAATTGTTAAGCAGCTAGATGTTAGGCGTGCTCAGGTGTTAATTGAGGCCGCCATTGTGGAAGTATCGGGTGACATGAGTAGTGCGTTAGGTGTTCAATGGGCGAGTATTGATCAGAATAAAGCTGTTGGTGGCATTAATTTCACCAATGTCGGTAATAATTTAAACGGTGTTATCGGAGCCATACAAGGCACTGGTCAAGCTGCGCTTGCCAGTGGTATTAGTTTGGCTGGCGGCGAGCGTGATTCCAGTGGTACACAAGGTTATGGTGCTTTGTTACAAGCGTTAGCGAGTAATAGTGATGCCAATCTATTATCTACTCCGAGCATTATGACATTGGACAATGAAGAAGCGGTGATTATTGTGGGTCAAAATGTGCCGTTTATTACCGGCTCAACCAGTACTAGCACGGCAGGCGGCAATCCCTTCCAAACCATTACCCGTGAAGATGTCGGTTTAACCTTAAATGTGTTACCTCAGATTAATGATGGCGATGTGATTCGCCTACAAGTGAAGCAGGAGGTTTCATCCGTGGTACCGACATCAGCCGCGATTGCTTCATCGGATTTAATTACCAATAAACGTTCAATTGAAACAACTATTTTGGCTGAGAATGGAGAAACCATTGTTTTGGGCGGTTTGATTAGTGATGAATCGAATAACTCAGTACAAAAAGTGCCGGTGCTTGGCGATATTCCAGGCTTGGGTGCGTTATTTAGAAGTCGTAACAAAACCGCTAAAAAAAGCAATCTAATTGTATTTTTAAAGCCCAGTATAATTCGTGATAGTAAGCAGGCCAAAGAAACGACCAAAATTCAATATGAGAAAATTCGCAGTTTACAGTTGGACTTGGATGGCAATGGCAATGTTTTTAAAGCCCTCGCAGGCCCCAGCAGTAAAAAGCGCAATCGATTACCGGAGGATATGTCTGAGTTATATGATGGTCGTTAAATCCTCAATTATAATGACGGGATGAAATGCAAAAAAATATTTGATGGAAGAAAGTTCCCGAGAATTGCAAAAGAACAAATTCGCGTGTCCGCAGTAAAAAGAATTGAAGCAGAAGAAAGTTTGGAGGCAGTAGTAGCCTTAAGTTAATGGCATTGCTTCACAGGGTCCATTTATCCTACGTGATTTTGTTGTTGGTCGTGCAAACTAAACTCTTGTAAATGCTCTAGCATGCGCTTTCGGCTATTGAGAAGCGCATTTAATGCGGGTCTCAGGAGTTCACTCATTTCATTTGGATGGGCTTCTTCTTGAGCGATTTGTTTTTCCAAACTCTTAATGTGTTGCAAAATGCGATCTTGTAAGATCTCTTGTTCGGTGATTGATTGAATCAGCACTGGGGCATTGATAATTTGTTGAATAGTCTGCATTGATAGTATCCTTAAATTTTTTTTTGCGGGAAGGGCAAAGGCTTTTATCGGTCAGTGGATTGAATATAGCATTTCAGAATTTGCAGATATGTGCATAATTTACAGATGTTAATGGCTGTGCAAGTCTGTGCAGTGTTTCACACTACCATCATATTATCGGTGCACTGCCAGGTTGCCAGCGAGATTGGCGTAGTGTGGCAGTTCTCAGTGGTAGCTGTGCTAGATATTGGTCTTCGAAATACCAGTGTAGAGTTTGTTCAACACTTTTGAATGCTAAATCGGCCCAGGGAATATCTTGTTGGTTAAATAACGCTACTTCTAAGCTTTCTGTACCAGAAGAAAACGCAGGAATGCTCAATTGTGCCGCAAAGAAAAAATGAATTTGATTAATGTCGGGTAAGTCAATCAGGCTGTATAAACTGCTGATGTTGACATTGGCTTGTGCTTCTTCATAAGTTTCCCTGATGGCTGCATCGAAAGTAGTTTCCCCGTTTTCCATAAAGCCAGCGGGTAATGTCCAATAGCCATATCGTGGTTCAATGGCGCGTTTGCACAATAAAACTTGCTGTTTAAATACTGGGATAGTCCCGCATACGCAGCGGGGATTTTGGTAGAAAATATGTTTGCATTGCACACATACGTGACGTGGACGGTTATCGCCGTCAGGGATTTCAAATTTGATACTGGGTTGACCACATTCACTGCAGTAATTCATGTTAATACATATCATCACTTAATCGAATAAGTGATGAAGTATATCGAACTCGATTGCATGGGCACAGGTCTCCATCCAATATTTTTTTAACCAGTGCCCACTCGAGAGAGAATAATTTATTTGCGTGGGAAGTTTAATATGCGAGCACTGGGTTGATGTGCATGTGCATTCATATTAACGCTAACTGCAGAGCCGCCTGTGGCTTGGCCTGAAGCCGTTGCTTGTTGACTCGACACTTCATTTAAGGCCATGCGGAGTTTATAAAACGAGTCTTGCATTAGGCTGGATAATTTAATGCAGGCTGCCATGGGGGTTTTAGCACGGCGACGTTCCATATCGATTTTAAATTGCAGACCACGCAACCGTTGATGATAGGATTCTGGTGCTTGTTGAATCAGTGCTTCGCAGAGATTTTTGCGCAAAGCTTCTAAAGCTTCAGGATCTTCTTGCGCAAGTTTCACGAGTTGATCAAAATCGGGAAGATCAAGAGCTTTATCCATTTGACAGAACCTCTATCTGAGTTTGATTGCACTTAGGTGCTGTTGACACCATTAAGGTCAATTGTATAAAGCAAAGCTCAGTGAAGGGAATGGCTATTTGGCTGGATTTGTAAGGATTAGCCAGCTTTTTTGTAAGCAATTTTTCCCGGTGATGGGAGTAGGGCTGTTAATGTTGTATTCGTTTGAAAGTATGTGTCCCAAGTATGATCCTGCAGCGGTTTTTATTGCAGACAATGCCACGCTGATTGGTGATGTGCGCTTAGGCAAGCATGCGAGTGTCTGGTGGGGGGCGATATTACGTGCCGATAATGCCACGATCACGATTGGTGATGGCAGCAATATTCAAGATGGCTGCATATTGCACACCGATCCAGGCTATGCGTTACAGGTGGAACAGCGGGTGACGGTAGGCCATATGGCGATGTTGCATGGTTGCCATATTGGTGAAGGTTCATTAATTGGTATTCAATCGGTGGTATTAAATGGCGCGCAAATCGGTCGTCATTGCTTGATTGGTGCGAAAGCATTGGTCACAGAACATGCTGAGATACCAGAGGGTTCATTGGTGCTGGGCAGTCCTGGTAGGGTGGTCCGCCAGTTGACCGATACAGAGCGCGCGGCTTTGCTGCTCAGTGCTGCGAGTTATGTCGATAAAGTCAGTCGCTACCGTCTCGGCTTGCAGCCAGTGGCGCGTCAAGTATGATAATCTATTGAACCCCAGCAAGGTTACTAATTGATAGCCCAGCTATCTTAACGCAATCAACCCATATAGATTTAATGCGAAGTGATTAAACAAAGGAGTGGTACCGCTCGTGACGTATGACAATCGAGTCCTATCTGGTATGCGGCCAACGGGCCAGTTGCATTTGGGACATTATCACGGTGTTTTAAAAAACTGGGTGCAGTTGCAACATGAGTACGAATGCTTTTTCTTTGTTGCCGACTGGCATGCCTTAACCACGCATTACGAAGATATCGGCGATATGGAGTCCCATGTTTGGGAGATGGTCATCGATTGGCTATCAGTGGGGATTAATCCAAGCTCCTGTACCTTATTTATTCAATCGAAAATCCCTGAACATGCTGAGTTACATCTATTGCTGAGTATGATGACGCCGCTCGGTTGGTTAGAGCGTGTGCCCAGTTATAAGGATCAGCAAGAAGCACTTAAAGAGCGTGATCTTTCTACCTATGGTTTTCTGGGATATCCACTTTTACAAAGCGCTGATATTTTGATTTATAAAGCCGATTATGTGCCGGTGGGTGCTGATCAAGTGGCGCATGTTGAATTGACTCGTGAAGTGGCGCGTCGTTTTAATTATTTGTATGGGCGTGATCCAGGTTTTGAGGGTGCAGTAGCCGGTGCATTAAAAAAAATCGGCAAAAAATACGCTAATTTATATCTCAGTTTACGCAAACGCTTTCAAGAGCAGGGTGATGAAGAAGCATTGAATACCGCTCGGGCCTTAGTTGAAGATCAAAAAAATATTACCATCACCGAGCAGCAGTACTTGTTAGGCAACTTGGAGGGTTTAGCAAAAGCGATCTTGCCAGAACCTAAGGCACTGCTAACGCCAATATCCAAAATGCCGGGCATCGACGGTCAAAAAATGTCGAAATCTTACGGTAATACCATCAGTTTACGTGACAGTGATGAAGTAGTTGCGCAAAAAATTAAAACCATGCCGACTGATCCTGCTCGCGTAAGGCGCACGGATCCTGGTTCTCCGGCAAAGTGTCCTGTGTGGGCATTTCATGAGATTTACTCGGATGTCTCCACTCAAGCCTGGGTACAGCAAGGTTGTACCAGCGCATCGATCGGTTGCATAGAATGTAAGGCACCGGTGATTGCAGGAATTCAAGCTGAGTTGCAGCCTATTCGATTGCGGGCGCAAAGTTATCGGGATAATCCAGATTTGGTACGTACCTTAGTTGCAGAAGGGTGTGAAGTGGCGCGTGAGGCGGCTAGGGATACGTTGCAAGAGGTGCGGCAAGCCATCGGTTTGGCGTATCGTTCATGAGTGCTTCTTTAGCGGTGCAGCAAGTGATAACGTTGCATCAAGACATTGATCTTAATCAGTCTTCTTCGATAGAAGAAATCCCTGAAATGGAAATTTTTGCACTGATTAATGGTCAGCCATTAAGGCAGATGCCCCAGGATTTGTATATTCCACCAGAAGCCTTGGAAGTCTTTCTAGAGACCTTTGAAGGTCCTCTAGACTTATTGTTATACCTAATAAAAAAACAAAATCTGGACATTTTAGAAATTAAAGTAGCGGAAATTACCCGTCAATATATGGATTATGTGGCTTTAATGGAGGCTTTTCAGCTGGAATTGGTGGCCGAATATTTGGTGATGGCGGCTACGTTAGGAGAAATAAAATCGCGTTGTTTGTTGCCGAGACCCCCCGGTGCTGAGGCGGACGAAGCTGATCCACGTCAAGCATTGATTGAGCGGCTTCAAAATTATGAACGCTTTAAAAAGGCGGCCGAGCAGCTCGACCATCTACCGCGTTGTGAACGCGAGTATTTGCCTATCAACTTGCCGCGCCCGTTGCAAGCCGATATTGCCGAGATCCTACCGACTATTTTATTAGAGGATTTGTTATCGGCCTTCAAAGAAGTGATTGAACGAGCGGGTTTATACGAGCATCATCACATATTTCGTGAACCACTCTCGATTCGTGAACGTATGACACGTATTTTAGCGGCATTACAGCGGCAAGCTTTGTTGCCTTTTGCGGAAGTATTTGATGTGAAAGAAGGTCGGCAAGGGGTGGTTGTGAGTTTTATTGCTATTCTGGAATTGATCAAGGAATCATTGATTGAGATTGTGCAAGCAGCTTTGTTTGCTCCCATTTATTTGGTAGCAAAAACTGGAATAGCATGTGATGCCCCCGATTGAACTGAAGTTAATTATTGAAGCCCTGTTATTTTGTAGCGAAAAACCGCTGAGTGTAGCTCAATTGCAGCAGCAACTGGTGATGCGTGCCAGTGACTGCAGTGAGTTAACAGACCCTGTGGATGTGCCATCGAATATGCAAAACACATTATCTGGCATGCAAGGCTTAGTTAGACACGAGCTTGAATCAGCGGCAGTTGAACCCGTTGTGACTGTTTACGGTCAGCCTGCGCAAGTGCCGATTCCATTAGCAACTGCGGATGAAATTTGTCAAGCACTGAGTGCGTTACAATCTGATTATCAGGGTCGCGGTGTCCAGTTGCAGGAGGTTGCCAGCGGTTTTCGCTTTCAATCCAGTATTGAAGTCACGCCCTGGGTGTTGCAGGCCAAATCTCAGAAGGCACCGCGATACTCACGCGCATTATTAGAAACACTGGCGATTATCGCTTACAAACAGCCGATTACGAGGGCCGAAATTGAAGATGTCCGTGGTATTGCTGTTAGCAGTCACATTGTTAGAACCTTACAAGAGCGAGATTGGGTGAGGGTGGTAGGTCACAAAGAGGTACCCGGTAAGCCAGCTTTGTTGGCAACCACGCGTGGATTTTTGGATTATTTTAACTTGCGTTATTTGCAAGATTTACCTGCTTTAGCTGACTTGCGACAGCCGGTCACGGAAGCGACAGACATAACGGTGTAGTATGCGCATTCATAAATACTTGGCACAAATTGGTAAAGGTTCGCGACGTGAAATCGAGGATTGGATTCGTGACGGGCGTATTTTTTTAAATGGTGAGCGTGCTGAGCTTGGTGACCAGCTCGAAGAAGGCGATGAGCTAATCGTTGATAATGAAACCATTATGGTCAACGAGCTTGAAGATTTTGAACCCAAATTGCTGGTCTATCATAAGCCAGTTGGTGAAGTTTGCACGCGTACCGACCCAGAAGGCCGACCAACGGTATTTGATCGTTTACCACCATTGCAGGGCCAACGTTGGGTGGTGATGGGTCGATTGGATATTAACACTTCGGGTTTGTTGTTATTCAGTACCGAAGGTGATTTTGCGAATCGAGTGATGCATCCCTCTTCGCAAATCGAACGTGAATATGCCGTACGTGTCTATGGGCAGGTTGGTGATAACGCCATTAAAGCCTTAAAAGAAGGTGTTCAGTTAGAGGATGGTTTAGCACGATTTAAACGCATCGAGTATCGTGGCGGTGAAGGCGAAAATCATTGGTATCATGTGGTGTTGTGCGAAGGCAAAAACCGCGAAGTGCGGCGCATGTGGGAAACGCAAGGCGTGCAAGTGAGCCGTTTGATACGGATTCGCTTTGGCCATTTATTGTTATCTCGCGAGTTACGCGTTGGCCAGACACGATTGCTTAATGATCACGACATGTTTCAGTTGTCCGAACAAATCGGTGTTCAGCTCAAACGTCGTACCGGCTTATACGGGCGCGCTAAAGTGCGCACCGAGGTTGCTCGTAAAACGGATAACTCTCCGCAGGCTAAAAAAGGTGGGTATTTGAGACGAAGGCGCATTTGAGTCTTTGGCCATCAATCCATTCTGTTTCAAGAAGCAAAAACATATGAGCACAACTATTTACAAGGCAGAACTGTATGTTGCCGATATGGATCGGCAGTATTATCAGCAGCACCAGCTCACCTTGGCACGGCATCCTTCTGAAACAGCGGAGCGGCTGATGTTGCGGCTCATGGTTTTTGCATGTCATGCCAGTGAAATGCTTATTTTTACTAAAGGGTTGAGTAGTGAAGATGAGCCTGATTTGTGGCAGAAAAACTTAACGGGTGACATTGATGTGTGGATTGATTTAGGCCTGCCCAGTGACAAACGTATTCGCAAAGCTTGTGGACGTGCGCAGCGGGTTTTTATCTATACCTATGGACGGGGTACCGCAGAAGCCTGGTGGAAAAGCATGCAGTCGGTGGTGGCGCGCTTTGATAATTTAACCATCCAGCATATTCCGCAGGAAATCAGTAAAGCGCTAGCCACTTTCGCACACCGGCAATTAGAGGTGTCCGTCAGCATTCAAGACGCTGAAGTCAGTTGGCATTGTAATGGTGAAACGGTGGTTTTTACGCCTGAGGTCAGGGCCCCCTAGCAATTTTTGATCAAAAATACGAAAGCAATTGAATCTAAGATTTGATATTTTGCACATTGGATATCTCTCACCGAAAGTTTAACGAGCTCATTGATGAATAAGCAACTGGTTTCAAAAATGACATAACACGGCAATTCCATGCAAATGCCGTCACCGCACAATCTACGACAGTTTTTCGCACCCCAAACGCAAACCTACCCGAAAACGGCCTCACCTTGCTTCTTTCCCATGGCCAACTACTCATCACACCGATCCCAATGGATTAACCGCGCAAACCCGGTACGATAACCTGGGGCGCGTTAACCAAGCCATCACCAGTAATAGGATTAATTAAAAATCGTCACGTTACCACCGGTAAAAAAACCGGCGACTAGCTTGGGCATGAGACTACGAATTTAACACCCGTCGCCAACCCCAATTAGATAGAAAATATTCTGGTTGATACGCAAACCTTGTTAATCAAACGCTGCTTGAATCCACTCGCATTCTATTTTTCCATCAATGGCTTGGTTTTTACTTGGATGCATGGCGATCACATCAAAGCGAATAGGGTTGTTGGCAAAATGCGGTTGTTGGCGTAAAAACAGGCTGGCGGTAGTCAGTAGGCGCTGTTGTTTTTGATAAGTAATACTTTCCGCGCTGCTACCAAAATTTTGATTTTGCCGATATTTCACTTCAACAAATACCAGTGTTTGCTGGTGCTGCATAATGAGGTCAATTTCACCGAAGCGACTTCGAAAGTTTTTATACAAGCAGCTTAGTCCTTGCTGTTGTAAAAAATCACAGGCATAAGTTTCATATTGATTGCCAATTGCTCTGCTCATGCTCGCGATTTATTCACTATAGTTTGATTCGTTATCCGTTTCATTGTAAGGCATCGGGTCATTATCAAAACTGCTGTCGTTGTCGATGACGTCGTTATGGTTTTCCGTGCTGCTGTTGATGCCTTCGTTCGATGAATCCGTTGCGGGCACTTCGTTTTGAGAGGATGAGGGTTGATTTTCATCTTCAGGGGGCTCTGGAACAAAGGTGTTATTCTCCGTATCAGCCTCATCGCTGTTCGTTTCATAGGTGCTACTGTCTGCTTCATTATTATTCATGGCCTCTGCTACTTTGATGGTGGGACTCATTCTGTGAGGTGTGCTGCTGGACTCGTTAATAGTTAAAGGGATCGGGCGCCCATTTTGAAAATGTGCCCATGCCGATTGCCGTTGAATTCGCCTTGCTGGGTTTAAGGTGAGTTTACCTGTCGCGCCATCAATGCTGTTATCCGCATGCGCATGCAACCAGGTTAAACGTGGCGCTATGCGAAAGCTATCAATGCCCAGCGCGACCAATCGCAGCGTATCAGCATGAGTGCTGATGTTGGTGGCGCTCGGTTGTTGCCCATAATCATGTCTTAACGCATCACTCGTATCCAGTAGCCAGGGCAGTTCGGTGAATTGCACACCATTAATATCTTGATCTTTATTGGGGTCAATTATGCCTGCAAAAATATTCGAGGTTGAGAATACCGATAAATTATCGGCGAAATAATAATTTAACATCGGCTTTAATTGTCTGGCGGCTTTCGGATCGCTGATCATCACAATAAAGTCAATGTCCTGACGACGAACTTGTTGAGATTGACCGTCTTCGCGGGTTTCTTTGTGGATGCCAAGCAAGCTGCGCACTGGATCGGAATAGTCCGTGCCTGCCGCAGTAACATAACTGCGTTCGCTGCTAATGCGGCCATCATGTTGTTGCCAATCATCCCGAAACGCAGTAGCAACTCTTTGGCCCCATTCATTTTGTGGGTATAACAATGCAGCACGACGATAGCCCAATTGTTGTCCTCGAATGCTGATTTGTCTGGCCTCATCTTCTGTCGCTAGCCCAAATTGAAATAACTGATTGGAAGCTACTGGCATAGATTCGGGTAGATAATTGAGTGCGAGAATAGGTGTTGTAATGTTAGGGATGCCGGCTAATTGTTTAACTTGATCTTTATCGAGTGGTCCGATGATAACCGTTGCTCCCGCTGCCACTGCTTGCTGATATAACGTTGTTATTGGGCTCTCAGCGGCATCCAAAAACATCAATTCGCTGGTGTTCCCGAGCTGTGCCTGTTGATAATAAGACAGTAGTATTCCTTGACGGATAGCGGTGGATGCGGGTTTAAACCGTCCCGACTCTGCCAAAAGCACAGCAATTTTCTGTATGGCGTCATTGTCTTCTAAACCATTTTTTCCGCTACTCGGTTCTACGCCATTCATGTTAGGTTTTATATTGCTCGGCATTTGTTGATGTAGGCGTACCGGATCCACTTGTGTCATTCTATTGTCGCTGGGAGGCTTAGACTGGCAGCCAGTTAAAATACCCATGAGTAATGCACTGATCGTTACTCGGTAGATGAATCGAGTGAAGCTCCTGTGGATAAAGCCTATTTGGATTAAGATCATGTGGGTCGAGTTCATGAAAGTTAATTTCACGGTTTTAAGGTCCTTGTGCAAAATATAATAGCTAGTGTTGATTCCAATGTTGATATAGGTTCAGTTTCGACTGGCGATGTTGCTATCCAAGAAGAGCATAGCTCGGATACGCATTTGGTCTGCGAGGTAATCGCAGGTACTTGTTATATCGTCGCCACACCAATTGGTAATTTAGCTGATATTACTCGGCGAGCAATGGATATTTTAGGCGCTGTTGATTGTATCGCTGCGGAGGATACACGTCACGCACGTAAATTACTGAACGCACTGGGTTTGCAGCGCCCGCTCATCTCTTTGCATGAGCATAATGAGCAGCAGCGTAGTGCGCAACTGTGTCAGCGTTTGCAGCAGGGCCAGAGCATTGCGCTAATTACCGATGCAGGCACGCCGTTAATCAGCGATCCGGGCTTTCGTTTGGTGTCAGCGCTGCGTCAAGCTCGGGTGCCGGTGGTGCCTATTCCGGGTGCCTGCGCTGCTATCGCGGCTTTATGTGTGTCGGGTTTGCCAACGGATCGATTTTATTTCGAAGGTTTTTTGCCTGCGAAAGCGTTAGCACGCCAGCAGCGTCTGCAGGTGCTATCCAACGTCGCCACGACGCTCGTATTTTATGAGTCGATTCATCGAATCGTTGCCAGTTTAAAACAGATGGTGGAAACCTTGGGCGCGGATCGTCCGGCATTACTCTGTCGGGAACTCACTAAACGCTATGAGACTTATTATGGCGATTGTTTAGGAGATATCCTCCGTCAGGTGCAGCTGTCAGCGGTGGCACTAAAAGGTGAGTTGGTGTTGATCGTTGGTGGTGCGCCCGTGCGGGTGTTAGATGATGCACTCAGTGAGCAAGAGCAGCATTTATTACAGTTGCTTAAACCACATTTATCCAAGAAACTATGCGCACAAATTGCCCAACGATATTTTGGGGAAAGTCGTCAGCGTTATTATGATGCCTTATTGGTAGCTGATGACGAGCAATGAGGGTGATTAAATGTTGTTGGCAGAAAAAATAACGCGAATGCAGCGGCGTTAGCGGGTAAGTTGTATGAAAAAAACGATGTGAAAACTGCAATTACTTTGGTTTATGGTTTTTAAACAATTCAGTTATGGACTTTGTTGTCTTATTAATGGCATTTTTAATCATCATAAGTTGCATGGAGTGTTCATATTGTGAGCAATCAAATGATTACGTCAGATGATCAATATGGCATCGTAATAAGCCAATCAAGTGAAGCGGTAATGAGTCACTCAGGAGAAGCAGAAAGCGAGGAGATCAGGGAATTACCTTTAATGGTAGTGGCTAAACCTGTGGTTGCTAAAGAAATGGCCTATCGTCGCTCAATTGAACAGTTAAAAGAAGAAAAGCGTTTGCGGGCATTGATAGCAGATTATGATTTTGATGCCCTTTAGCTGTATACGAACGCAGTGTTGCGGGGGTGTTCAGTATGACGAGATATTATATTGACGGGTGATTATCCGCCGAGGCTGATGGCTTGAACGGGTGATAAATCGCTTTGAATGCCATCTATATCCTCTACGATGATGGCGATGTAAAAGGGTTGATCGCTTGCTTGTGTAATTTGAGCGGTAGTTTGATAAGCGTCACTAATCCAATAACTTTGATCAAGATCGTCTGGTGATAAGCCTGTATAAAGTCGGTAACCCAAAATTTCTGATGCCGCTAATTCGCTACCGTCTTGTCGATACTTAGGCAACTCCCAGGAAATATCGAGCATAGTATAGTGGACCCCGAAAACAGGACAGCAGTTTAAGATAGAGGCTGCCGGAAAATAAGGGGTTAATAAATGAGCGAAAGCAAGCGCAAACTATTCAGCGGAAGCCAGAAAGCCAAGTTAGCGCTAGCGGCGCTGAAAGGC
>JANNXD010000110.1:0-6294 GCA_031409375.1 Gammaproteobacteria bacterium
AAGAGTATCTAGATCATCACTTTGAGAGCAAAGAAAACCCTAATTTTGAAATAGAAAGTTAACAACCGGCTTTAGCCGGTATTTGGTGGGACTTTCAGTCCCTGGTTTTAACCCACCGGCTTTAGCCGGTGGTTGTTAAGTTTTTAAAATATTCTTCTGACTCAATCTGTAACTCTAAACTCAGCCTCTCTTGAAAATAGGAGAGAGGCTTTTCTCATGTTTCAATGCAACGGCCAACCACCAAAGGTTTGCCATTGATTAAATATCTGACAAAATAATTCCGCTGTTTTGGTTGCGTCGTACAAAGCAGAGTGTGCTTCTTTATCATCAAAATCTATTTTTGCTAATTTACAGGCACGGGTTAATACCGAATGTCCGTAAGCCAGCATGGCGAGACTTACCGTATCCAAATGTGAAAATGGATGAAAGGGATCGCGCTTAATTTGACTGCGCGCCACTGCAGCGCGTAAAAAATCATGATCAAAGCCAGCATTATGGCCAACTAAAATAGCGCGATGACATTGCTGTTGTTTTAAAGCTGCCCGTATATGTTTGAATAATTCTGATAGTGCAGATACTTCATTAATAGCGCCGCGCAGTGCGCTATACGGCACGATACCATTAAATTCCAAAGCCGCATCGGTGATGATACTGCCTGTAAAGGGTTCAATAGCATAAAACAAAGATTGATCGATTTTCAGTAGGCCCTGCTCTTCTTTTAAAGTGATGGCGGCAATCTCAAGTAATGCATGGGTATTGGCTTCAAAACCACCGGTTTCAACATCAATCACCACGGGTAGGTAGCCTCGAAAACGACTTTTAAAAAAGCTGGGAGTGGTGAGCAGCTCCGCACCCAGTTCGGCTGGAATAACTGGGTTCATAGGTAGGCGGGGCATGGAGATCTCCTAATAACTAACGATGGTTGAAGAATATGGACAGAGTGCTAACAATTGGCCTGTACGTGCAAATGGATATCAAGTTTTGATGATTATGACCGATATCACCGTATTCATCTGCTGTAATTGGAATGATTATTACGGAACTATGCCTTTGCGAGATACTTTGATGTCACGATCTATATCATTTTACAGCCGATTTTTGTTGCTGATTTGCCTGCAGTTGATCTGTCTTAAAACTCATGCCTATCAGTTTGGTGCGCGTGAAGATGTCTCACAATGGCGAGCGCAGCCATCCACACAACAGCTTTGTGAATTACATCATCCTATCCCAGAGTATGGTGAAGCAGTATTCAGTCAGCGTTCCGGCCAATCGTTAGTTTTCGAGCTGAATAGTTTTAGGCCTTTACAAAGACAAGGGACAGTGGACGTTAGTGTTGTCGCGCCGGCATGGTTGCATCAATTCCAATCGCAGCATTTGGGATTGATGTCTAGCCAAACTGGCTTGCAGCCAGTGTTAACGGATGATCCCTTGGCTTCACAACTGTTGGACGAGCTGCAAGCGGGTTTATTTCCCTTGCTGAGACACATTGGCTGGAGCGATCAGCATCCGGTGGAGGTATCCATTTCATCGGTTAACTTTGCCGATGCTTACGCTGCTTTTCAGACGTGTGTTGCTAATCTTTTGCCGGGAGATTTTGCAGAATTTGAACACAGCACCGTACTATTTGATACCGATAAAACTTTTATCAAGCCACAATATCAGCAGCGCCTTAATTTAATTGCAGCTTATGTTTTGAAAGATAGCAGCGTGCAGGAGGTGTTGTTGGCGGGCCATACTGATAGTATTTGGAAGAGCGAGTACAACACTGATTTATCCAAGCAACGCGCTGAATCAGTTAAACGATATCTGATGGATAAAGGTATTCCTGAAGCACGACTACAAATTAGTTTTCATGGTGAATCCAAGCCGTTATTACCCAATAACACACCTGCAAATCGTCAAAAAAATCGTCGGGTTGTAATTTCTTTAAAAAAAGAGGATGGAGAGAAAGCTGGTATCGAGAAGGTGACATCTTCCTCACCACTCAGTAAAAAATAGAGCGGTCTTAAATTCGACTGTCAAGCTGATAGACAATGTTGCTTCTTAAGGGATTCCCAACCCTCGTATGCCCGCGATACCCTGAGCACCGAGTTGTTGAGCTTGATTAAGATCGTGGCGTTGTAGACCGCCGAGTGCATAAACTGGTAAGGGTAAGTCGTTTATCCATTGGCAGAAATTTTGCCATCCAAGTGGTGTGGCATCAGGATGAGAAGCTGTTTTATGAATAGGGGAGAGCAGTGCACAAGTGGCGTTGATCTTGATCGCTTGCTGCAAATCTTCCTGGGTATGGCAGGCGGCAGAAATTATTTTGATATTATTTTTTTTGTGATGATGATTGGGGTTGAAATTATAGGCGCTGGCTTGCCAGAGGCGTTGGGTATTCAGATGAATACCGTCGGCATTTAATTCAGTGGCGGTGGTTAAATCGCTTTGCAAGAGGATTTGACATTGCTGTTGATGCGCTAATGGGATCAGCAAGGTAGCGGCTTGATAATAATCGTCGGCGGTTAGGCTGTGTGCACGTAGTTGTAGGAGTGATAGTTGCTGTTGCTGGATGCGCTGTAACAGGCTAGTGATGTAGTCGGGTAGTGTGGCTTGCTGCGGTTCATCACTGATGGCGTAAATCTCAGGCAAATGTAATGCATTTATGATCGGGCTGTTGGCGGCGGGTAATGGGTAATCGCGTAGTTGTTCTGGCGCTACCCAGCGTAACGGTTGTTTTTCACGGCTTTGGGGCTGGCCTTGCCAGTGGCTAATTTTAAATACCTGTAAGCGCACGCTGAGATCGGGATAGTGATGAATAAATTGAATTAAAGGGCGGCATTGTTGCACGACAATACCGAGCTCTTCATACAATTCGCGGGTTAAAGCTTGTTGCGCGGTTTCTTGGGCCTCCAGTTTGCCGCCTGGAAATTCCCACAGATTGCCTAGATGTTGCTTCGCATTGCGCTGGCTCAACAGGATTTGGTGCTGTGAATTGATAATGACGCCGATGGCAACGTTGATCACAGGGTTTGTGCGTACCTCAACGTGTCTCAGTCATTTTCGTCATGCTCGGAATGTCATACAAACTTAGCGTTTGTTGCGCATTTTTAAACTCGCGCTCTTGTTTAAAGGGGCCGAGATTCACGCGGTAGGTTTCTTGATTATTCACGCGAGTGGTTTCAATGTTGGCAGCCAGGCCGAGCAGAGCCAGTTCAGCGCGTTTACGGTCGGCTTCTTTCCAGTTGCGATAGGAGCCGACTTGTAAAACTCGGTTGGTAAATTTTTGTTTGACCTGCTTGCTAAATTCGTTATTTTCAGACAATTCACTTGCCGACAGTTCAGTTTTTGCAGGCCGCTCGTTACGCTCAGCCAACAGGGCGCGTTCCGTGGACAGTGAGTTGCTTTTATTTTTGGCGGCGGTTGACGGTTTGGTTGGGTCTTTGAGTTCACGATTTTTGGCGATGGTCAATACCGGAACTTCACCCAGATCCTTGGCTGGCAAGTCTTTATAGAAGGTAAATTGCTGCGGTTTGGGTAGGCTTTGGTTAGGGCTGGGTGGGCGATATTGGGGTGCCAATGAAGCGATGTGCATGAGAAAAGCCACATAACCCAGCGGTAGTACTACGCTAGAAAACCATAACGCTTTGGAGATTTTTTTATTTGCAGCTTTAGCGGCCAAGATAATTTCTCCCTGTGATGTATTTGATGATGAAGGAAACAAATATCAGCAATATTACCTTTCTACATCTGCTCCGGTGCGCTAACACCGAGCAAGGTTAGTCCATTGTTGAAGATGCACTGTAATGCGGAAGCTAATGCTAAACGAGCATCGCGTACCCCGACATCGTCCACTAATATTTTTGTCGCGTTGTAATAGCTGTGAAAATCGCCGGCCAAATTGTGTAAAAACTGCACCAGCAGATGCGGTTCAAATTGCAGGGCCGATCGCATCACCACGTCATTATACTCAGACAAATGATTGAGTAAACTACGTTCCTCGGCAGAGGTTAACAGGCTGATGTCCGCTTGCTCGGCGGCGGCGTTGCGACTGAGTACACTTGATAAACGGGCGTGCGCGTATTGTAAATAATAAACCGGATTGTCTTTGCTTTGTGATTTGGCTAGGGATAGATCAAAATCCATGTGCTGATCACAACGTCGCATCACATAATAAAAACGCGCGGCATCGCGGCCGACGTCTTCGCGCAAGGTTCGCAAAGTAACAAATTCGCCAGACCTTGTTGACATGGACAAACGTTCGCCGTCTTGAAATAAATTGGCAAATTGCACCAACTCGACTTGCAGGATGGCGGGATCATAACCGAGGGCTTGCAGCGCGGCTTTTAAGCGTGGAATATAACCATGATGGTCGGAGCCCCAAATATTAATTAAGCGGGTAAAACCGCGATTGAGTTTGTGGAGATGATAAGCGACATCACTGGCAAAATAAGTCGGTTGACCATTGTCACGTACAAGCACGCGATCTTTGTCGTCGCCAAAAGTAGTCGAGCGAAACCAGAAGGCGTTATCTTGGTGATAGGTGTGGCCACTGTTTTCCAGTGCCTGAATGGCTTGCGGTAACGCGCCGCCATCGAGTAAAGACTGTTCGGAAAACCACTGGTTAAACACGATACCAAACTCGGCAAGATCGAGGCGAATGTCGTCAAGAATGGATCGCAACGCTGCCGCTTTGATAGGCTGATATCCGGCTGCTCCAATCGAGGTTTGGCAAAAAGCGATGTAAGCATCTAATAAGGCATCCGAATCACTGAAGCTTTCATGAGCAAATCTACTGGTATTCACTACCAGGGATTCACCATGACTATTTTGTAGCTGTTTGGCAATATCAATGATGTACTCACCTTGATAAACATTGTCCGGGAAAAACGGAGTTAATCCGTGGAGCTGTAAATAACGCAACCACACGCTTAAGGTCAAAATATTAATTTGTCGTCCAGCATCGTTAACATAATATTCTTGCGTCACCTCATAGCCCATGTGTTTCAGCAACGTGGCGACCGTTGCGCCATAAGCAGCACCACGACCATGACCAACATGCAAAGGTCCAGTTGGATTGGCCGACACATATTCCAAATGCCAGCGTTCGCCTTGGCCAATATTTTGTCGACCATAATGGGCTTGTTGTTGTTGAATATCGGTTAGGATGTGTTGATAAAAAGCAGGGCGCATAAAAAAATTTAAATGCCCAGGGCCAGCGATGTCGATTTTTTCAATCAACGGGGAAGTGGGTTCATCCTGAACCGTTAAGGCATTACGAATCGCGGTCGCAATGTCGCGTGGGGATTTGCCAAGGGTTTTCGCGAGTATTAACGCGATGTTCGAGCTGTAGTCGCCGAACTGCGCATGAGTTGGGCGGCTGATGCGAATGTCAAGCATTGAGAGATCGGGGTACAGTTGGTTAATGGTGGTTTGTAGCAGTGTGAACAGTATCATCGATGAATATCGCCGTTAGAGTTAAGCGGTTGTAAATAAAGATAGTCCTCGGCATTCTCTAATTGTGGACTTCTCTTGTCCAGCGGTTTGTCCGAGTCTATTTGCATTGCAGCACATTACCGGTGGCATCTGCACCTGAATTTTACTGACGCACACAAAGTCACTAATCGTTTTGCAGGCATCGTTGGCAATGTTTCTTTGAGGGTTTGGTGTAATAATGCGGTCGCGGACATGGGCGGCATTCTTGATCGGTCAGACGTGTAATTCTGCCATTTGTGTTCGCCCTTCATCTACCGCATTAATACCTAATACTTTGTTTCTTGCTACCTTTTCCTGGGCATGGCTCAGATCCACCCCCACCCAGCGTTCTTTAGCTATTGATGGTGTATTTGTTGTTAACCTGGTTGCTGGCCAGAAATCTTTACCGTACAGCTCCGCGACGGATAAGATTAACGATGGCAAGCAAAATAACTGCGCCACCAAAAGAAACAAACATGGCAACTAAACTAAAGTTATTTTGGTTTATGGTACTGGCCCCGACCAAAGGCGATAAAAACATACCACCTAAAAATGCACCTACAATACCCACCACGACATTCAAAATAATGCCTTGTTGAGCATCGGTTCTCATCACAATGCTTGCAAGCCAGCCAATTACGCCGCCAATGATTAACCAGATAATTAAGTTCATGTTGATGTGCTCCTAATAAAGTGACTAAGAACCTGTTCAAAGTTTTTAAAAATTTGTAGAATGAGCGCATAACATTTCAAAAGGAGATTGAGATGAAAAAGCGCTACCCAAGCGATATAAGCCGAGAGCAATTTGAGGTAATAGAACCGATACTGTTAAGTGCA
>JANNXD010000111.1:0-4880 GCA_031409375.1 Gammaproteobacteria bacterium
ATGCGGTGAAAGTGATACGCCGAAAAACACGCCTCCTCAGCTAAACGATGCAAATCGTGTTGACTATCCAAATGATCAATCAGATATTCCGAGGCACGCGCAATGCGACGTGCGTAAGTTTCGCGAGTAGTGGTTTTCATCGGGCTAACTTTACGGGATTGGGGTTAACCTGGTTTGCGGATTTTTTGGCGATGGGGGATGTTTATGTCGGTGTTTCTCAAGGGACTATTGCTTAATTAAATATATAGCTATAGCATCAATTTATTATTTCCACAAAATTAAAAAATTAAACAGCCATATACTTTTTAGCGGGAGAAATGTGTGAATTCTGGAAATCAACTGACTGATAATATTCAAGAGATTGAAATTACTCCTGAAAAAAATTCCGCTCAACTATTTTTATCTTCGCTTACAGAAGTTTTCAAATACCGTAGTAAGAAAAGATGGACTAGTAAATTTCGTTACTACCCACAAACATTATGGATGGTAATTCTTAAGGTATCAGTTGCACTTGTCCATACTTGGATAAGCATTGCAGCAATCATATTCTTGATACTACATTCATTCGGACACGATCAAACTAATGGTATTACATTTCTGTCTAATTACTATTTATTATTTTTCATTTTAATTACTTGTTGGTACTGGAAAGTTGCCTACGATTCGCGCGAATATACAAACGCAAAGCATTTACTCGCTAAATTAATTGAGTCAAACGCATCTGGTTCGCATGATTTACATTTGGAGTTATTTAATTACGTTGCTACTAAATATCAGATAGGAGTAGATAAAATTAAAGTTGAAATGCCAGTCGAATTTATTGTAGATGTGCTCTGCAACAACAAAGATATTGAAAGGCTCGAGACAAGTCAATTAACAGAGCGTGTATGCAATTCAGCTAGGACAGCCACTGATTTTTTATGTGTAATTTCGGCACATAGTAAAACTAAGTTTTTACAGGCAGAGCATTTTGATAGCCAACTTCGCTATTACAAAAAATTTGATCGTGTTGAACGCCCACGTGACCGTATTACAAGGGTATTTTCAGTTCCTGTAAACCTAAGTGAAGGGCAAGCAATCTGGTGTGATGATCAAAAATGTACGTATTCATTAGGTGAGCAACAGCGTGAAATGTTGGCCATATTTTTATGGGTAAATCAATATATTGGCATCGACACAAAATTGCACTTTTTTAATCCATCGTTGTTCGACAGCGCTCGCAAAGAAAGAGTGCCACAATTTTTTGAAGGCGCAGATTATGTTTTGTCACGAGAACCTGCGCAATTAGAATTACATAAACAGCATGTATTATTTATTGCATATCCTGACAATGAAACAGAATGCGTTGAGATTAAAAACAATGCTGGGATCTGCCGCTTATTTCAGTATGAATTTTATTCTAGACTTACAAACGCGCACGACAGTGGTTCATCTAGCGAACGGATTTACGAGGTTAGACGTGACGATTGGACGCCGATTCTAAAAGCGCTGAAGCTGGATAGTTGTAAAAATAGGAGTATGTTGAAAGAAAAATTGATTGCCACTGTAAAAGCTAGCGCTGCTATGGATACATCTGGTAAAAAATGGGCTAATGATGAAGCTATTCTTGTTGGTAATCGTTGGGACGAGTGGAATGCATGTTCGCTATGAAGGCTAGATATCTCAATACGGCGTCTATCGCGCAACAGCATAATCTTCACAATATTGTGTCTGTTAGCCAATTGCTTGATGCTAGGTCAATCTTAGAAGATGATTTTTCACATGATTATTGTTTACACTTCGCACCAAATGCCACTCAATGTATTGCTAATTTAGTCTCTTACTTTGTATTTAACCGACAAGGTCGAGTAGATTCAGATTGTCTTAGTTCAATTAATCCTGTTGTTGCTAACGCGCTTAGGCGATTCAATCATTACAGCGATACACCACTACGACGTATAGAAATATTGACTCTCACAGACTGGAAAACTGGATTATTTAATCCTTCCATCTTACATAAGGAAATGGAGCAAGATATAGTTTTGAGGATTGTTGATGCTGTTCAGACATTTGGAACATTGTATCCAGATGAGCTACCGTTAGTTTTTGATGCAGTAGCTGGTCGCAATGTCGTTGTAGGGTGTTTACATAAGTGGCTAGATTGCAGTTTGCCACTTGGATTTATATTGATCCCGACTGAGATATTTAATTTGTATCCTGACTTGCGTGATCATCTCGCAGCGTTAGATTATTTAGGTGCGTCAATTGGGACGCGTTATGGTTTCGATTCTTTTCCCGACACGTACAGTGGTGTACTTGCGCCTGTTTTTGCTCCTTTCTTGCGAATTGCACTAGGGTTAGATTTGCCTAGACTACATGAGCGAAGCGCTATCATTGAAACCAATCGAATATTTCTGGCTAAACTTTTTACACTAACTTCAGATTGGCAAATTGAAAAAACAAATGCTGTTTATCGATCTATTGCTTCAGCACGCTCGTCAAAGGCACATATTCAAGGAGTTTCGACTCAACTTTCTGCAAATGGATTCATGCACGCTGTGCTGATTACTGCTGAAGATGATGAAGCTGTGTTGCGCCTTAGCGCACCAGTAGTAGAGATGGATTGTGAATCTCAAAATGCACTTGTAAGAATATTTGCGGGTCAGGATTGAAACCGGGGCTACGTGTTCTAGCTGTCAGCGCGCCGCAATGGCCAGCAAGACCTGCCAACACTAAAATACTAAGCTTCACGGCGAAAACACCATTTAGTTTGCAAAATGCAGTCCGACAAGCTGCTGGATTTGCTCAGAATAAAAGTAATGCTGCTTGGGCAGATTCAAACTGGACAACCCAACGTGAATGCCAAGAGTCAGTGCTATTACTTGAATTTATGGATGAAGCACAGACTCAATTACAATTGATTCTGCCAAATTTACGTCCTAGCATTCTTCTGATCGGTGCAATGACACTTGGTCTTCCCGGCGCTGTTGAGATTGCAAAACTAGCGCGTGCACTGCTTGGAGAACAGTGCCTAATAGTATTGGGCGGTAAGCATACTAATGAAACTTTTCGTCAAATAAAATCCGATGTAGTGATGCTTGAAAGTTGTCCGCTAAACTTAATGAAAAGAGGAGCTATTTCATTGGTGTCAAATATCCCTATATTTGATATTGTATTTTCAGGTGAAGGTGAAGAATTTATTACCGTACTTGGCGAAGTTGTGTATGGTTTAACTGAGGAAAATTTATCCCCGCGAGTTGCGCTGTCTAGAATGAGTGAGTTAAAACGTGCGCGTGGTAGTTGGCTTGCAGGTTGGCTTGACCAAGAGCAAACAAGCGTTATATCTTCAATTGGAATGCCTTTGGATTTTAATATTATTCCTACGGCGCCAGCGGTTTTTGGAATTCAATCGAAGTTCGATATATTTAACAATGTACTTACTGGGCACGCATACAGTGACATGGGCAGAGGGTGTCGTTACAACTGTTTTTTTTGCAGTGAACGAAGTGAGATCAACGGTAAGCTTAATTTTGGAAATATTTTTTTAGACCCAGTACATCGTTTAGTTGAGCACTTCGAAGACATTTGGGTTTCTGGGGGGGCTGGAAATAATGGTTCGGTAGCTGCTTTTGTCGAGGACTCAATTTTGTTGGGTGGGCATGTAAATTTAATCCAGCAGCTAATTGATCTACTAAGAATAAAAATTGAAGGTAAGAAATTATCAAATTTTCAGTTCGGATGCCAATTGACAGTATCTGATATCGCCACACTTCATAAACGAAATTTGCTTAAGCCTTTGTCAGAGGTTGGTTGTACTTACGTAGCGTTTGGAATGGAAACGATAAACGAAGGCGTTGCATCGAAAATGAGCAAGCATCATCGCAAAGGACTATGGTCTGATGCAAGTCGAGAGGCGTTATCTAACCTTGCAAATTCTAAAATTCGCTCTGGAGTTTTTGTGCTTTGGGGTATCGGTGAGACACAGCTTGAGCGTCAACATCAAATCGAGCAGTTATCACACTGGAAAGCTGAGTTTGGAGAGCCAAGTGCGATTGGCCTAAATTGGGCAACTTTACACCCCGGCGCAAATTCAGGAGTTGGGAATCAGCTAGTTGCAAACGAAGACCATGAGCCATTTTGGGCGACAAGCCCGTTCGAAAACTCGCTGAAGAGACCACTTCCAAATTTTCTTGAGTGGGGAACTACAGAAGAAAGTCAATTACTTCCATTAGCTGTCGAACTTTTTGGGGAAATTGCAGAAAAATACTCATTCTATTACGACGTAAAACTACCAATAAAGAGTGATCTAGAAAAACTAAAAGAGGTGTACATCGAATTCTTAGAAACCTCAAAAGTGTAAGTATCAAGTTGCGTTACAAAGCTAATTAAGCTGCGAGATAATTCGTTTCTACTTCGCTAATAAATTTATTAGGACTGCTAAAAGCAAACGTGTTTAATTCAGCCTCATTTGCTTGCACATGGCTTTGCAAAGTTGGGCCGCTAATGAATACGGCGATATATTGCCCGCCGAAACATTCGGCGCTTTATTAGGAATAGAAGCGGGAACAGAGGGGGTAAAAGTAAAAAAAACTAAGATAACGTAAAAATGCCCGCATGAGCGGGCATTTTTACAAAACGCTATATTCAATGGGCGTTTTCAGCATTTTATGCTTGAAAATGCCCGCTAATAATAGAGTTTTTAATCCCCGGCAAAGCTGCTCGCTTTTTTCCAGCCGCCGCTGTCTTTGCCGGCCACTTTACCGCTGGTGCTGGCAGGAAGTGATTTACCGACGAAGCGGGTGTTGGCTTTGCCACCGTGTTTTGGCGTTACTTTGCCAGCGGCGTCGCGATCAAATTTGCTTTCGAATTTGCTTTCAAACTTTGCTGCAGGCTTGCCATCA
>JANNXD010000112.1:0-16922 GCA_031409375.1 Gammaproteobacteria bacterium
GCACTTGCTTGAGTTCTTTTGGGGCCATGAGTATTAGTCCGTTTTTCAAACCTGTCCTCCTTCGTCTTGGTGGCTGGGGCACTAAGATTAAGCGGACATTTCTATTTTGCTCAAAGCGGACATTACTACTTTGGTTCTACAAGTTGATCAATTTAATTGACTCAGGTGATTGTGCGCTGTTAGTATGCACCCCTACATTGATGCGGGGTGGAGCAGCTTGGTAGCTCGTCGGGCTCATAACCCGAAGGTCGTTGGTTCAAATCCAGCCCCCGCTACCACTTTGGCCTTGCGAAAATTCTTTTTTTTTGGGGATTCAAGCAGGTTTTCAGTTTTGTCCGGTAGGTAAAACGTTTTGCACACACCCTCAAGCATTTTATCCTTGCTGTTTAAGGGACTCCGGCGCAAAAATATGTAGCAGGGAAGTTAAGCTTTCTCTTAACGTAATATTCCAGGCTTAATTCGCTAGACTTTGCAAATCGGAGACTGGCCTTGACACCAAGGTGCGATACGCATTAAGTCTGTCTGAGGACGGAATTTTTGTTGGTTGACTAAACTTGGCTTGTATTTTATGGAGCTGGCCCCTAGGATCCTGTTGAACTTAAAGAAAGCAAACAGGCGCCAACTTTTCATATGATCGAAAAACAAGCAAAAAGTGATATTTTTCGATATTTTTGTTTTTTCCCGCTTTTTACAGCTTCATCTAACGGACTCTTCTAATGCTCTCTGAGCATTGCAATCGCTGCGAGCGCTTCTGGATCTTGGGCTTTAATTTTATTGGCAATACGATGTTGAAAAAAGTATTTGAAGTCTGGGTGTGATTGCGCAGGGAATAAGCTTTGATCACCGGGTAATACCGGAGTGGTGGTGATATGCGCATCATCGATTAACATGCCATGCACTTGACCATCCGCCGTTAATCGCCAACTTAAAATCTCAATTAAAGAAAATGTACGAAAACCATTATTGGTTAGCACTGCGTGCGTACCAATCACATCGGGAATTTCTTGAATAACGGGTGCATTTGAATTTTGATGAAAGCAATCATAGGCGGATTCGAGCTCAACAATCTTGTGTTGCGGCGGCATGAAAAAAATATCGTCATAATGTGGATCACGATAACCCTCCCAGTGGCCATTTAAGGGGTCGTTGATTTCGGGTGCTGGCATCACTTGGTTGAGCCAGGGCACAAGGGCAAAAATTTCACCATCTTCTCGCATGGCCCAGCAAATGATTTTTAGACTATAAAGTTTATGACTGGCAGTGTCGTTACTATAAAGCACTTCGATGCCATCGTATTCAGGCGCGATGCGCAAGATACGTCGGGCGTGTGGATTAACCAATTGACCAGAAAAAATGTCGTAGACATTGTTGTTGATGGTTTGGTCTGTGTTCATAATTCCGATCCCCCAATGAACGAAAATACCAAACGTAATCAATAATTCAGGTTCAAACTTTATCCGTTGTCAGGCTTGAATTTTATCCGTTGTATTGAACAGTGGATCTATCTTAATGTGTGATGGGTAAACTTTCTGTCAGTATAGCCAATTGAAACATAATGCTGCTAAAAAAATTGTTTTCTGCAGGTAAGTTTTATTGAACTTAATCTTTGTACACGAAATATGAGGAATATGGCGGCGCTAGCGAGACCGATGACCAGGCCTAACCAATAGCCTTGTGCTTGCCATGGGTATTCTGTGAAGTACCCGTTTGCGATGGCAAAGCCAATCGGTAATCCCAGCAGCCAATAGGCCAATAAGGTGATCAACATGGCGAAACGCGTATCTTGAAATCCTCGTAATAACCCATTACTGGTCACTTGTAAGGCGTCGGGTAGTTGGAATAAAGCTGCCCATAGCAATAGCTGTGCTGCAATTTGCTGTACTGCGGGGTCTTGGGTATATGCGCGTGCTATCCATTGATTGCCGACGAGTATGCTTAGCGAAATGCAGATCGCAATGCTGGCATTAACGTAATATCCGGCCTGGACAATATAACGAGCTTGCGTGAGTTTTTTTTCGCCGATGACATAACTCAAACGCGCGGTTAATGCCATGCTAACGCTGAGTGGAATCATAAATAACAGCGAGGCAAAATTCAGTGCAATCTGATGTCCGGCTACCGTCTGCACACCAAATTTGGCGACAAGTAAGGCAATCACTGAAAAAATGCTGACCTCAAAAAAAATGGAGCAGCCAATGGGAACACCTAATGCCAATGTCTGACGAATACCAGGCCAATCAGGGGATGACAAGGGCCAGAGTAAGTTTAAATGTCGGAATCTAGGGCCGTAATGCAGATGCAATATCATCAATATCAACATCAACCAAACGGAAATACTCGTGGCCAAACCGCAACCAGGTCCACCTAAAGCCGGAATAGGGCCAAATCCCCACATAAAAAGTCGATTTAAAGGGATGTTTGCCAGTAAGCCAATCAAACTAATAATAAATACCGCGAGTGGTCGTTGTGCTGCTTCATAGACACAGCGTAATACCAGATAAATTGCAACGGCCGGGATGCCCCAGCTGAGACCGTGTAAATATGCATCGGTTAAGTAGGCTAAGCGGAGGTCATGGATCCAAAACGGTAAAATTGTGTCGGTGTTGCGCAGCGCCAGCATCGCGATGATGGACAAACCTAAGGTGATCCAAATCGATTGATGCACCTGCTGCCGAATACGCTCGGGTTGCCCAGCGCCGAGATGATGCGCCACTAGCGGTGTGGTGGCAATGCTTACACCGGCGATAAATAAATATAGGGGTACCCAGAAACTACTGCCAAGGGCAACGGCAGCCAGATCAGTAGCGCTGATCTGGCCGGCCATCACGGTATCGACAACTGCATTGGTGCTTTGCGCCAACTGTGTGCCAATGATGGGTAACGCAAGATACAGCAAGCGTTTTATTTCTTGCCAAACATGACTGATTGAGCGTGTGTCGGGCGTTGTGATCAGATTAGCCCTTGGGGAACACTTCATAGACATGATAGGCTTCAGGCCGGTATTGCTCGATGGCTGTACCTATATATTGCTCGCCTGAAGGAATACCGTCCCCCGTTTTAAAAACACTAAAATAACGATTTTCTTTGGCGGCGTGCAAGTCGGCTGCGACCTCTACCCAGATGCACACGGCACGCTGACTCACTAAATAATCGACCTTCAGCACTTGGCTTTTTTTAGGGAGCACAATGCAGGTAGGTTTGGTATCTGAAGCGACTTCATATTTATGAATAATTTTCATGTCCATCATGTCTTCCTTTATCTAAGCGTGAAAACGCGCAGTTTGCGGTTACAGCTGCTGAGTGTCAAATGCCTCGGCGGCAGCAAATTGTTGCCATGCAGCTTGATGGGTTATCAGCGCAGTGCGCGGTGTGCGGGTGAGATATTTTTCACCGACTCGTTGTAGATCGCTAATATTCACCGCCAGAATGCGTTGGCGATAATGATTACGATGTTCAGGTGTACGCCCAAACAACTGGTCATGGTAGGCCTGAATGGCCATGCCGGCGGGTGAGCCCGGTTTATCAATGCCTGAAATAATACCGAGAATTGCTTGTTCCAAACTGTCTGGGTTGTGGTGAGTATTCAGCAACCAGTGAATGCTCTGTTGGAAATCATCGAGCGTGCCTTGCAAACGCGGATCGCGATAGGAATAAAATTTAAAAACCGCGTGATTGGCATCATGGCTGGCGCCGCCACCATAAGCACCGCCTTGTTCACGTATAGCGCGATGTAAATAGCCATTTTTTAAAAATGCACCGAGTACGGTCAATGCGGTCGAATCTTCATGGGTTGAAGCAACTGTGGCATAGGCCTGAGCGCAAAAATTGACTTGTGTGTTGGTCAGCCAAGCTTGTTGTGTTGCCGATGGCGTAAAGGCTGGACCAGTGGTTTTTTCATAGCGATGTTGATTTACAAATGCATTTAGCGAGGGCGTTAAAGGTTGCCAAGCACTGTCACTAACATACAGAAGTTGAACCGGTTGTTGTATCAATGCTTGCTGAATGGCTTGAAATTGTTGTTGCAATTGATTAAATGCTTGCGGTTGCTGATTTAAATTGTCATCAAGTTGTTGAAGGGCTTGCAAGCCCTTTAGTCCGGAAACGTGATGGCTAAAATCCAGCGCTGGATTAAAGCCGCTACTGGCCGCGAGCATCGCCAAGCTATGACCATTTCCGGGAATACTTTTTTCTTTGTAAACGCGTCTTTGGGTGATTAGTTCTTGGATGCGAGTGGATTCATCCCAGCGAGCTTCACGGTAAGTGGCATTCAGTAATGCCAACATGGCGTCTTGATTCCGAGTTAAGGCTTTACTGGAATAACTACAATAAAAGGTGGTGAGATTGGCGTTGTTAATTTCAGAGCGAAAATTCAAGTTGAGACTGATACCGCCGCTGACTCGCGCTTGCCACGCTTGTGTGGCCAAATAATCTTGCTGGCCAACACCAACCTCGGTGGTTAATTTACAAAATAATGGTAACTGCTGCCATAACTCATTGTTTAGTGTTGGTGTCGGGAGTAGTAAGTGGACATACGCTAAGCCATTAGTGCCAGTCCGAAAGTAGGTCAGTGGTGGTGACTGGTGTTGCTCGGAGGGAGTTGGAATATCCAGTTGAGATGCAACATCCTCTAAACCCACTTTCGGTAAAATATCAGCATCATCGACTTGTTCTTGGCGTGCTAACAATTGCTGAGTTTGTCGCACAATCGCTTGTTTTTGTTCTGCGGTTAATTCTTGTTGAATACTGGATAAACGAATTTCTTCTGCAGCTTGTCGACGTTGATTTAATCCTGCATCGGGTTTGACGGTTAATAACAAACGGTGATTATTTTCCAATAGCCAGCGGCGAATCAGGTTTTTTATATAATCGGGATTTTGAATTTGCTCACGCAGATGAATTAAGTAAGGATCAATGTCCAATAGCTGAATAGGATCTTGGTGATGAATGGCGCCAGGCAAGGCGGTTAAGATGAGTTGCAGTCCATAAGGGTAATTATCGCCGCCAATTTCACGCTGCGATAATTCAATTTGATGACAAACCGATTCGAGTTGTTCGTAATCAATGCCATCTTCGGTTAAGCGCGTGAGGAGTTGTAAGACCTGATCTAAAAAAACGCGATGGTATTCTGGGTTGCTGCCTTCAACACCACAGCTAAATACCATCTCTTTTTGCGAGTCATCTAAGCCAGATAAACTTAATGGTGCTTTAGCATAACTAAAGTTCTCTAACAGTTGCTGCAATGGCGACGAACTGTTGGCCAATAGGGCTTGTGATAACAAGTGCGCTTCTAGTCGTTGGAGTGGATCTGTGCTGTCGCCGAGCAGCCAGCTTAATGCAATAAAGGTTTTATCAGCGGTATTGTCATTCGCTTCTATGCCGTAGCTTTCAATAACTTCAATTGGCGCGTGATAGCGTTTTTCAGGAGGAACTATTAAGGCTGGCTGTGATGAAGTAAATTCCTGCAGTGCCTGTGTTTGTATTTGTTCCTGCAATTCATGCACAGCAATATCGCCATAGGTAAAAAATACGGCGTTACTTGGATGGTAGTGAGTTGCATAAAATTTTTTCAGTGCTTCGTAGCTAAGATCCGGAATATATGTGGGATCACCGCCGCTGTTGTAATGATAGGTATTGCTGGGGAAGAGGTAACGGCCAATCAAATCGGCCAATTGGCTATTAGTCGAACTCATGGCACCTTTCATTTCATTAAAGACCACACCTTTGTATTCCAGTGGCGAATTGATATCGCTGGCATCCTTGAATTCCAAGCGATGGCCCTCTTGTGCAAAATCCAAGGGATCTAGGCGTGAAAAAAAAGCGGCGTCAAGATAAATAGATAACAGATTAAAGTAGTCTTTACGGTTTTGAGTCGCAAAAGGATAGGCTGTCCAGTCGCCACTGGTGAAGGCGTTCATGAAGGTATTCAATGAGCGTCTTAACATCATAAAAAAAGGATCGCGAACAGGGTAACGCCGACTACCGCAAAGTGCAGTATGTTCAAGAATATGAGCAACACCGGTGGAATCCATTGGCATGGTGCGAAATGCTACCAAAAACACATTTTCTTTATGATCAGTGGCGATATGAAAGTGTTTCGCGTGTGTAATGGTATGGGCATATTCTGTGATTTTTAGATTCAGATGTTCAATAGCGTAAGTTCTAAGTTTGCTAAAGGCAGGGTGGTTAGCTGGTAAGACAGACATTTTATAACCTCTATTAACGATGTGATTGACTACAATTAGCGTGGCTATTGAAAACTAGACCAATGTCACTTCAAACCATATTTTCAATAAAATATCACTGGATTCTAGTGTAACGTTAATTAAATGCGCAGAGGTACAGATGTGATGAATATAACGATAAATGGATTAATTTATAGAAACACTTGTCTTTTTGACTTTATCGTGTGGTGTAGATGACCGGTAATATAGAGGAGCGGCGTGAGTATGCTCGCCAAGTAATTTCATGCAAAGCAATTTTGCGTATACCTGGTAAATCATTTTTTCCGGTGTTGATTAAAGATTTTTGCGCTGGTGGTTTGCTGTTAGTGCAAGAAGATAAAAAGCAGCATGCTATTGGGCAGCGGTTTGCATCCGAACAGATCCTTGAGTTGTTATTGCAGGAGCCCAGCTTATCGACTCCAGTGCGCGTAAAGTGTGTGCATGTTGAAAAATATGCACTGGGTGTTCAATTTATGCAAAATGGCCAAGCTTGTGTAGCTGCGCTTGTGGGTTTTGATCATAGGCAATCCGTTGAAGCTTCTGCACTGATACCTCGACAAAATGCTTTAAAAACAGCCACTACTGTTGTTATTTGTGATCGGTTGGCCAATCGTGTTGCCAGTTGTTTAGATGCTGCTTTAAGCCAGTTTTTTAAAGTTATTTTTGACGTTAAGCACGACCCAGATGTGTTGATGAATATTCGAGGCGCTGTGGCAGTCAATGAAGTATTAGATTTTCTTAAACTGAATTCACGTGACTATATTAGCCATTGTATTGATGAAAACCGTCTTTTTTTTAAAAATTTGCAACTAGATGTTACGGTTAAAAAAACTGAAACCGAATTTGAAAATAAAAAAATGGAGGTTACAACACTTAACTTAGTTGATAAAGTTGATTTTGAAGAATGGCTCAGTGCAAAGTTGGTTGCGAATAAATCGGATGCAGAAATTAAAAATGAATGGCAAGCTCTACTCATTCGGTTAGGTTTTTTAGTTGGGCGTGTCATTGATCATAAAACCATACCTTTTTCGCCTGTGATATTGTGCGAGCGTTTACGTGAACAAATTTTGGCTTCATCAGGGCATCCACCACGTAATGTTGTTAATAAAATTTATACGTTATTTTATCAGCATGTGCTCAGTCAGTTATTGATCTTAGTCGAGCAATTGAACGTTGATCTTGCTGCCGCAGGGTGTTTGCCGGGGGCTGATGTGTATAAACCATTGCCTGCGCATAACAATTTCAGTGTGCCGAGAAAACCTATTAAAAAAGATGTTGAAAAAAGTGATATTGAAAAGAATGATGTTGAAAAAGTGAATGCGTCGGCAGGAATTTCAGCAGGAACAGGTGGTTCTTTAGCTTTAAGTCAGGGTGTAAGATTTGTTGTTTTAGAAAAAAAAATTGAGACGACAGAGAAAAAATTGGATGCGGTTTCAAATAAATTTGTCTCATTAGAAAACAAGATTGATACGACAGAAAAAAAAATGGCGGCGGTTTCAAATAGTGCTGCCATTACCAATATGAGTTTTTTGCGTCCTGAACAAAGTATAACTGCTTATCCTATTTCAGATTCTTTATCCCATGCTCGTTTTTTATCGAGCAAAGCTTTACGAGCAGTGAAGCATTTATTAAATATGCAGCAGGCATTGTTGTCTCCTGTTGATATTCGCAAGCAGCAGCAAGCTGATGCTGAGTATGGATTATCGCCAGTCGATTTACTGGATATGATTAATAGACTGCAGCTAGAGGTGGCTACCGGCGCTCAGTATTTGCAGGCAGGTTTACGAGCAGCATTGGAATCACATTTAATCGATAGTAACCATTTAACAATGTCACAACTTTTATCGTTATCGGTAGTCGAAAAAATCTTTCAAATTTTAAAAGAGAATGCAGAGTTTGATAAAAGTTTGCATGACATATTAGATCCATTGGCGCTGTTAGTTTTTAAGGCTTTATTGATCGATGACACGTTACTGCGTGATGAACAACATCCTGTTCGTCAAGTGATCAATGCGATTGCCTATTTAGGTTGTCGCAGCGGAGTGAAGATACGTGGCGTGCAGCAGCTTCTGCAACAGGCTGTAAAAATTTTGTTGCGAGATTTTGACCGAGACCATCTTATTTTTTTAAAAATACTAACGCCTCTTTTACAACAGATAGTAGATATTCGCGCATCTTATCAGCGTAATTTACATAGAGTTCAAGATCGCTATGATGGCATGTATAAGATTGAACGTGCTAGGAAAATGACTTTAGCTGCCATCGATAGCCTGTTGCTAGGTAAGCGGGTAGCGCCTTTGCTGTTGAATATTTTAGATATGGGGTTTCGGGATGCTTTATGTTTAGCCCATGCAAAACAAGGTGAAAACAGCAAATTTTGGAAAATCGGTTTGCTTGCTATTGAGGAGCTTGCAGTAATTACGGCTAACAATAACGCTAACTGGTCATTATTAAAGTTGCAGCCAAGCAATTTATTTAAGTTAGTACAGTCAGCATTTAATAATTTCTCCGATAAAAAACAAGAACAAGCTGCTGTATTAGCAATTTTGCAACAAGTTATTGCCACTCGCAAAGGCATTGCCGAAGCAGATTTGTTAAGGTACCAGCCCTTGATACAGAGTACAGAAAAATCGCTTTCGAATATATCGGTAGAGGGAAAGTGGTCAGATCGAATTCAGTGCATAAAGGTTGGCGATGCTTTTCTGGTCGGGTTAGTTGGTCATTTAAAAGTGATAGCTAACTGTGCTTGGATTGCGCCTGATCGATCACGCTATGTTATTGTGGATCATAGTGGTGTTGTTATTGCTGATTCTAGTTCAGTTGCACTGATCGAAAAATTTTCCAAGCGTCAGTGGCGTTTGTCGGATATTGAAGATTTACCCATATTCGATCAAGGTTTAGATATATTGATTGAAAAAATCTATAATGAATTAACTCATCATGTTGCACGTGACGAGCTAACGGGTTTATTAAATCGAAAAGGATTTGAAAATGAGATAAATGCTTGTCTACATGCTGCGCAAAATGCCTCTGCTGATCATGTGTTAGCTTATTTTAGTTTGAATCAGTTTAATATTTTAAATGCTGCATGCGGGTTTGATGCAGGGGATAACTTCCTTAAAATTTTTTCTAAACAACTATTAATGAATATTAACGAGCATGTTGTTATGGCTCGACTTGGTGGTACAGAGTTTGGATTGTTGCTCAAACATTATGATGAGCAAGCAGCACTACGTTTTGTTGAAGCATTACTCGAAAAAATCCAAGCATTGAAGTTTGAGTGGGAGAACAAAATTTACCAGGTTGGTGTGAGTTTTGGAGTTGTACGTTTGCACTCTGGTTATCTAGATGTTCGCAAAGCATTGCAAGATAGCCAGCTAGCCGCTTCTATTGCTAAAGATAAAGGTGGGCGCCGTATTCATGTGCTGATAGATGATCAGCATCAAGCAGCCAAGATAGATCATATTTCTTCTTGGGTAACTAAAATCGATGAAGTGCTTGCAACTGATGCGTTGCGGTTGCGCATTCATAAAATTCAATCAATCACGGAGCATGGTTCTCCTTCAAAAGTTAAGCCACATTATGAAGTATTGCTGAGTATTGGCGATGGTGATCAATTCTTGCCGCCGTTCGAGTTTATCTGTGCGGCTGAGCGGTATCAACGAATAGGAGAAGTAGATAGTTGGGTCATTAAAAAGGTATTTGAGTGGTTGATTTCGCATCAAGAAGAGCAGGCTGAAATCGGCATGTTATCCATTAATCTATCAGGTTACTCTTTAAATGATGGGCGATTAATGAAATATATTTTTGAGGCATTTGCTAGCAGCAAAGTCCCTTGTGAAAAAATTTGTTTTGAGATTACGGAAACGGTTGCCTTGACGGATTTAGATGACGTCGTTGATTTTATGGTGGAGTTAAAAAATTTAGGCTGCTTTTTTGCGCTTGATGATTTTGGTACAGGTTCAGCTTCCTATCAATATTTAAAACGTTTACCTATAGATTTTATTAAGATAGATGGTTCTTTTGTTCGTGAAATGAAACACAATCGTCAAGATTGGGCGATGGTCAAATCGATCACCGATCTTGGGCACTTGATGGGTATACGTGTTATTGCTGAATACGTGGAAGATGAAGAAACGCTCGAACAACTAAAAATAATTGGAGTTGATTATGCCCAAGGCTATCATATTGAAAAACCTAAATGGCTTTAGCCTTCGAAACGCTTTGAGCAATTGCATTGGATACAGCAGGGTTTTATTAGTGCTGCTGGTTTTATTAGCGGCCTGTGGTGATCGTGCCGTTAAACGGGGTATTATTTACGACAGTGCTGTTAGCAACTTAAATTATCAAACAGACAGTTTCTCTGGCTTGACCGATGATGCGGGTGAGTTTCAGTATCGACCTCATGAGGCGGTGACTTTTTCCTTGGGCGCTATTCAGCTCGGTACGCGCAAGGGCGATAATGTTATTACATTACTTCAATTAACAGATAGTGACTCGGTTACTGATGTTGTAGTGACCAATATGGCGCGGCTGCTGCAGTCTTTGGATGATGATCTCGATAGCAGTAATGGCATTCAAATTCCAGCGCTAGCGCATTCCTCGGCCGTCAGTGATCTTGATTTTTCGCTGTCACCCGAGGCGTTTGCTGATGATGCTCGTGTGCAAGCCTTGATGCTTGCGGTTAAAGGTAATAGTGATTTGTCTGTGTCGGCGGAAGATGCGCAAGCGCATTTACAAGCGACCTTGGTGAGCTTAGGTTTTAATCAAGCGCCTAGTGTGACGGTCTCTGCTGATCAAAGTGTTACGTCTGGTGATCAAGTCGTATTAAGTGCGACAGTTGCTGATGCTGATGGGACTATTGCTGCAATCAATTGGCTGCAGATATTAGCAGATGGCGATATTGATGTAACTTTGCTGGCCGCTACCGATAATAATGATGCCACCAATGATCTCAGTGGTTTATCGGTTACCTTTATCGCACCAATTGTTGAGATCTCGACGATTTTAGTTTTTGAATTTACGGCAACGGATGATCAAGGTACAAAGTCCAGTTTACAAACACGAGTCACGATTGATCCTAAAATATAACAGTCAGTTAAAACAAAAAATTGCATATACTGGGTTGGCAATATGCTATTCGATTAATGAATGCTGAGCATGTAACAAGGATTTTTAAACGGAGGATGAATATGCGAAACATTAGACAATCAAGGCGGATAGCTTTTAGTATTCGACAATGCCTGTTAAGTTCATTGGCGGTAGTAAGTTTATCGGCTTGTGCTGCGGAATCGAATAACTCAGTTGTTTCAGCAACACCACCTTCAGCAGCCCCCATTGCGACCCCGGCAGTAACTGTCGCGTTTAAAAGCGGGGTTAATTATCTGGAAATGGATAATACGCTAGTGCGTGCAGACAAGGTGAAAGTAGTTGAGTTTTTTTCGTATGCTTGTCCACATTGCTATGAATTAGAAAATTACATTGAACCTTGGATTGAAAAACAAAAAGCCAATGTTGATTTTCAACGAACGCCGGCGGCTTGGAATCCCTATTATGATTTGTTATCCCAGGCCTTTTTTACCATTCAAATTCTAAAGCGCGAAGATCAGTTGCACGGTACGTTGTTTAATGCGATTCACCGTGAGCGACTGAATCTGCAAACGCTAGACGGTGTACGTAGTTTCTTTGTGAGAGAAGGTGTTACTGGTGATGCTTTTGATAAAACCTTTGATTCTTTTGCAGTCAAACAAAAAGTTTTTCAAGCAAAATCCGCATTTGAAAAATACCATTTGAGCAGTGTTCCGAGTTTAGTGGTAGCGGATCATTATGTGACGGATGTCGCCAAAGCTGGTGGGCATGAGCAATTGCTGCAGTTGTTATCACATTTGCTTGAATTGTCGCAAACGCCAGAGACGGCGAAATCGGTTCCAAATAAGTAAACGCTTAATTGATTGCCAAGTCACTCACTGTACGTGAGCGACTTGGCTGTCTGTTTTTTTATAACCAATACGAACCAGGTTGCTCAGTATATTGCCGGCTTCTTGCAGTAGTGGATCAGGCTCATCTTTTTTGTCTGTATTTTTATCTTTAGATGTTTGCGCATCTCCATCACGATCATTGGGTAGCACGGTTAACGCAGCTAGGCCTTTGGCTTTACGATGCGCATTTTCAACACTTAATCGCTGCTGATTGCGTTCGTCGCGTTGTTTGATTCTGTGTGCTTCATTGAGATCCATCTGAGCTTCTTGTTCAATGGCTTGGTTGAGTTTGAGTTGCTGTAATAGATACTGAAAATCAGGATCTTGTTGGATGCGTTTTTGATGTTCAGCCGTAAGCTGGGCAACAAACGGACGTAGTTGCGAATAAGTATGATATTTAACGGGTGTAATAGTATCCCAAGGTAAGGCGTACTCGAGCGTACTTTCACCAATCACGCTGGCATCATATAAATCTGGAAAAGCAATGTCCGGAACAATCCCTAAATTTTGGTTACTACCGCCTGAGATTCGATAAAATTTGGCTTGGGTAATTTTTAGCTGACCTTGATTGAGCTTTTCCAGTGATTGTACAGTGCCTTTACCAAAAGTTTGGCTGCCGATGATTAAACCACGTTGATAATCTTGAATAGCACCAGCAAAAATCTCGGATGCAGATGCGCTCAGCCGATTCACCATCACCGCTAATGGTCCAGTATAAAGAATGCGTTCGTCGCTATCCTCATAAACATCAACAGCGCCTTTAAAGTTGCGAGTTTGTACGGTGGGGCCAGAGGGGATAAATAAACCGATTAAAGTATTAGCCTCTTGCAGCGAGCCACCACCATTATCGCGCAAGTCGATGACTAAACCATCGATTTTTTGTTTTTGTAACTCCTCTAACAGTCGTGCCACGTCGCGTGTTGTACTTCGGTAGTTGGGTTCGTTATTTCGAAAGCCTTTAAAGTCTAAATAAAATGCTGGGACAGTAATCACTCCAATCTTGTAGTCTTTATTTTCAATACGTAATGGCAGTATTTTACTTTGCGCAGCTTGCTCTTCCAGCACCACTTTATCGCGGACAATACTGATGATTTGTGTTGCTTGATCATTTTCAGCATTAAAGGGAATAATTTCTAAACGTACATTCGAGCCTTTGGGGCCTCGAACCAAATCCACGACTTCATCAATTCGCCAACCAATGACATCGACCATATCACCTTGAGTGCCCTGGCCTACGGCTACGATTCTATCGGCTGGATGTAATACTTGGCTTTTTTCTGCGGGTCCTGCCGGCACTAAACGAACAACTTTTGTGTAAGAGTCCTCGCCTTGAAGAACGGCACCAATGCCTTCTAAAGAGAGCTTCATATTGATATTAAAGTTTTCTGATGTGCGCGGTGATAAATATTCTGTGTGCGGATCAAATACCTGGGTAATGCTGTTCATGTAGGCTTGAAAGGCATCATCGCTGGTATTTTGAGATAGTCGTATTAATTGATTCTGATAGCGTTTTTTTAAGGTTTCTACGATTGCATCTGGGGCTTTGTCGGTTAACTTCAAATTTAATAACGAGGCTTTTAGTTGACTGGCCCATAGTTTTTGAGCGCTTTCTAAATTGGTGGGCCAAGGCTGTTTTTTGCGGTCTAAAACCAATGATTCAACTTCGGTGAAGTTAAACTTGCTCATGCCTTTTTCAAGCAGTTGCAATGAATAAGTAAAGCGTTGCTCAGCGCGTTGCTGGTAGCGATTAAAAATGGTAAAGCCCGCTTCTAGGCTATTTTCTAACAAAGCATTGTCCATGCTATGACGAAAAGCTTGAAACTCGTCAATATCACTTTGTAAGAAAAAACTTTTTTGTCCATCTAGATAGCTCAAATAGCTGTTCATAATTTCTTCTGATAAGTGATCATCAAAGGCCATTTTTCGGTAGTGCTCTTGTTGCAATAAAGCTGCAATGTTTTCTTGCGTTTGATATTGCGTTTTGAGCGGTGTGATTACGGAAAGTGTTGGTGCAGAAAATACAGCGCTGCTGGTCGACGGACTCGTTGTGACTGAGCTAATAAGCTGTGTGGGTGTTGCCGTTATAGTAGATGTATCAGGTGTGGGTGAAGGGCTAGGGGCTAAACTGGAGGTAATTGTTCCGCTGGTGAGTGGTGAGCATAACAGACTAACAGCGACAGCAATCACGCAGCTAAGGTTACGGATATTACAGTTATGAATAGAAAATAAACGTAATAACGAAAAAAATGAAGGTGTCATAACGGGACCGCTGAGTTAAGGGCAGAAAAAATAACTCCATCATTCTAGCTGGTTAGTGCTATTGCGCATATGTGTTGAAGTGAGCATGTGCGGCATTATTTGCGCAATGCCAATAACGTAAGTTAACAAAGTGATGAAAAATGATCTTTTAGCCTATAATCAAATCGATCTATTGAAAGTTAAACCCTATTTTGATTCGTCATTGCCAGCATATAGCCGTTCTCGCTGTTGTATTAACTGGTTAAAAATTTAAGGCAGGCCGCATGGATAAATTCCGTTTTCGTTCGTCGTCCGATTTTGCTTGGCTTGCGCATCGTACTTTGCGAGGTGTCGATGCGGTTATGCCATCAGGCATGTTTCGCCGGGCCAATGATTCTGTCTTAGCCGATTTTCGCCATGCTGAAAAGGTTCAGGCGACTGCAAGAGCACGCATTTTTTTCGTATTGGCGATGGTAGTTATAGGCTTAAGTAGTCTGGTGGATATGGTGTTGGGCAATCAATTACCAAGTTTGATTTTTCCGGTAAAATCACTGACCGCTATCATCATGCTGGCTTTATGGGTGTTAACGCATAATCCAAATTTTGTACGCGGGCAGGCAATAGCTTTGAGCACAGGACTGATGGCATTAACGTTATGCTGGTTGGCTTGCTCTGTTAACCATTTGAATGGACTTCATGCGTTGAACGAGCACTATGTTTTGCTGGTGGCGGTAACATTGTTTGGAGTCTTGGCGACAGCTTGGCGTTGGACACTGCAGTTGTTTGTGGTAGCGTGTCTAGTGCTTTTGGCTGAAGGCTATTGGCTAAGATTTGAATCTATTCCACTTGCACAACTGTGTTTGAGTAGTGCAATTTTGTTGTGTTTTGCTGTGTTAGCGGTATTGTTTGGATATGGTTATTCCAGTTTGCGTCGTCAACACTTTCTGCAACTGCATGATTTATCCATGCGCAGCAGAGGACATAAAGTGATTGCTGGTTACCGACGTTTAGTCGCGATTGATCCTTTAACGGGGGTGGCAAATCGGCACAGTTTAGATCGCATGCTCAAACAAGAATGGCAACGGATTCGGCAACAGCGCGGTATGATATCGCTGTTGTTGTTGCAGGTGCAGCAGCAAAACGATTTGGTGAATATGGTTGCTCCTCTACTGCTCTTGACACAAAATTCAGCGACTTGTGTGGCACGTTTTGATCAGCATAGTTTGGCTGTGTTGTGGTTGGATCCACAAACAGTACCTACACGTTCATGGCTGCAGCATTTACAGGAGGTTTTGGCCGGTGAAACAGATAATGAGAAACATCGCTTAATGAGTCTGACGTGTTTGCAGCTTGAGACGAGTTGTTTTCTTGGTGATTTATATCGTCGTGCTGTGAATGGATTGCAGCCAATAATGTAGTTTTTTGAAGATGGTTTGGAGTTAAGCCATGGATCTTGGCGCACCATCGGGCATTAAACGCCATCTGAACCGTCGTGTTGTCTGGCAAGCGCTTCAGGATTTACATCATCAATTCGTGCAGGCTCGTTGTATGGACAGCGCAGCAGCATTAACGTTGGCAACCCTGTTTGCATTGGTGCCGATGATTACCGTGTTATATCGTGCGTTTGCATTATTGCCAGAAGCGCAGCAGCTAGGACAGCGTATTGAACACTGGTTATTTAGACATTTGCTCCCAACTTCTGGCCAAGAAGTCCAAGATTATCTCGGTTATTTTGCCGAGCAAGCACGCCAACTCACGGGTTTAAGTGCCGTGATATTGATTCTCACGGCACTTTTAATGTTGCATCGCGTTCAACAAGCATTTAATCGCATTTGGCACAGTGATGTTGCGCAGCGAAGTTGGCAGCACCATTTAAGGTACTGGTTAGTGCTTGGCTTAAGTCCGTTATTATTGGTTGCTGGTGTGGCCATGTCCTCTTATTTATTGTCGTGGCATTGGTTTGCCTTACCGTCAGTACCTGGCTTGTTTGCGATATTTCCTTTGCTCGCTGGGATGCTGGCGTTTACCTTGATGAATCGAGTGATGGCTGCTGTCTCTGTTTCTTGGACATGTGCAGGGATAGGTGGTGGTTGTACGGCTTTGGCATTTGAGTTGGCCAAATATAGTTTTGCCTTATTTATGCAGCATTTTCCAAGCTATCAATTAGTATATGGCGCTTTTGCGGCGTTACCGTTATTGATCAGTTGGGTTTATCTGTCGTGGCTGATTATTTTAATGGGAGCATTACTGACGCGTAGATTAGCGCTGACAATTAATCACGGCACTGATTTGGCAGCTTAGATTCAAGAATGAAGTGCATAGCTTTTGCAGAGTAGAAAAGAGGGTTATAGTGGACCCCGAAAACAGGACAGCAGTTTAAGATAGAGGCTGCCGGAAAATAAGGGGTTAATAAATGAGCGAAAGCAAGCGCAAACTATTCAGCGGAAGCCAGAAAGCCAAGTTAGCGCTAGCGGCGCTGAAAGGC
>JANNXD010000113.1:0-71971 GCA_031409375.1 Gammaproteobacteria bacterium
TCTGGCATCTTTGTTCGTAGGTCAGTTGTTGGTAGGTTCTCATCTCATAGTCTCTTGTCGGAGAAAAAGTGATCAGACTACTGGCTTCTGACCTTCTTTTCTACACTGCAAAAGCTATGCACTTCATTCTTGAATCTAAGTGACTTTATATGAAATGGCATTGAGCTTATCACCAAGGTCAAGAAAAACATGAATCCACAAATGCTAGATGCTTTTGATAAATCGCTTTTAAAAAAGAGAGCTATTGTAGATACGGTAATTGATCAACTTAAAAACATTAGCCAAATCGAACACTCGAGACATAGATGCGTGTCAAATTGCATTCTGAATATAATCGCGGGCTTAACAGCGTATGGTTTACAGCCTAAAAAGCCTGCTATCAACGTCGGCTTTTCTGGGTTGATGGCTTTTTAAAAATCAAACCCGGACTCACGTTAAATTAAATGGCAAAGGTGTCAAGCCGCAGGTTGAAAAAAAAGATGCTGGACGGTAAAATTGGCGATTTGCTGATCTACTTAATTCAGTAGTAGCTGTCTTGAAACAAAATATTTCTTAACCGAGAACCCTAGCAATGGCCGCAATAGGTACCGAGCGAGTGCTCAGTGTGCATCACTGGAATGACACCGTTTTTAGCTTTACTACTACCCGAGATCCCGGATTACGTTTTGAAAATGGACAATTTGTGATGGTTGGCTTAATGATTAATGGTCGACCTTTGCTGCGTGCTTACAGTATTGCCAGTGCTAATTATGAAGAGACGCTTGAGTTTTTAAGCATTAAGGTGGATAGCGGTCCACTGACATCACAGCTTCAGCATATTAAAGTCGGTGATGAAGTACTAATAAGTCGCAAACCGACCGGCACTTTAGTGCTGCGAGATCTTAAGCCCGGTAGACATCTCTACCTGCTCAGTACAGGTACTGGGCTTGCCCCCTTTATGAGTTTGATCAAAGACCCGGAATGTTATGAGCGCTATGAAAAAATTATTCTGGTGCATGGTGTGCGATATTGCAGTGAATTGGCTTATCACGATTATATTCAGCAGGAGTTGACGCAACACGAGTATCTTGGCGCTGAAGTCCAAGCGAAGCTGATCTATTACCCAACGGTGACGCGAGAAAATTTTCGTTTTACGGGTCGTGTGACCACCTTAATTGAAAGCGGTAAGTTGTTCGCGGATATTCAATTGCCTTTGCTTGATCCTGCTGTTGATCGGGTGATGATTTGCGGCAGCCCCGGTATGCTCAAAGATTTGGCCACCTTGTTAGATGCGCGTGGCTTTGTGGTATCGCCGCATGTTGGCGAGCCGGGTGATTATGTCATTGAGCGGGCTTTTGTAGAGAAGTAAGCAAAACTTTTATTGAGCGTTTGTTTCATTGGCCAGGCCAATTTTTTTTCCACTCCGTTATGCACTGCATAAGCGATCAGCAGCATCATGAGAATCGTGCCCCAAAAGAGTAGATGTGTATTGATCATGGGAAAGGCTCGATTAAAAATCATAAATCCCACATATTGATGAATAAGATAAAACGGGTAGGTCAGCACGCCAGCTAATAACCAGCGCCGTTTTCCTATTGTGCCGGTGCGTTTAAAAGCAATCAGCAAAAATAGTAAAAAAAAGCTTGTGATGATGCAAACAATCATCCAAAAGTTCATAGGGGTGTGGTAATAGCGCTCAAATTCTGCGAGTCCCTGGCCGGATTGATAGATCGCAAGCAGGAGTGATGAGGCAATAATTATGAGTCTGAATAGTGATTTTCCTTTAGACCAAATGAGAAAATAGCTTGCGCCCGCAATAAAAAAAGCAGAGTGCTCAACGATTAATAAATAACGAAGTTTACCAATCGGTACTATTTCAAGAGCAATTGATGCGACCAACCAAAGCCACAGCCATTGTTCTGCGCGCGCAACACTTTTAGTGGCTAGCATAACGGCCACCATTGCATAGAATTGCATTTCTACAAACAATGACCAATAAGCGCCATCTATAGAAGGGACACCGAAAAAGCCATTGAGCATGGTCATGTTAATTAAATACTGTGTGAAAAATGCTGTAAAACGCGGCCCACCCATAATAAGGGTGAGGGTAAAAGTGAGCGTGCAACAAGCCCAGAACGCAGGGTAAAGTCGGACTAATCGTGATACCAAAAAACTGGTTAAGTTGCCATTGGCGGCGGTCATTAAGATCACAAAGCCGCTGATCATAAAAAATAATTCCACACCAAGATAGCCGTACTTGGCAATTGGCGCTAATAGTGGATAGGGCATTAGCGACATTGCATCAGCAGCAAAACCTCTGAATGCATAATGAAAAATAACTACCGCTAAGGCTGCGAGGAATCGCAGTAAATCAATTTCATTCACTCTTGTTGCTGAAATTGTGGTGTGAGTCATCGTTGCACGGCCTTGTTTATGAAACGAGCAATATAGGTAGGCGAGCATGAATAGGCAAACAATTATTGATGTGTTCTGTACAGCTTCAAACTGTACTAGAGAAATCAGGCGGATAATCCGCTACAATGCGCGGCATGAATGCACTCATTAGTGATTTAAATGGTCAGCAGCAGGCGGCGGTCACGGCTACCGCTCGCCATCTTTTGGTTTTAGCTGGCGCCGGCAGCGGTAAAACCCGTGTATTGGTGCAACGTATCGCCTGGTTGGTTCAAACCCAAGGTTTGTTGTCACATCAAATTTTGGCAGTGACCTTTACCAATAAAGCCTCTAAAGAGATGCGAAGTCGTATAGAAGAAATTTTAGGCGGCCATGCACGCAATCTGTGGGTCGGAACCTTTCATGGCATTGCCCACCGTTTGCTACGTACCCATTGGCAAGCGGCTAACCTCAGCGAAAATTTTCAGATATTGGATAGTGATGATCAGCAGCGTTTGGTGAAACGTGTCATCAAACAACTGGACTTGGACGAAGAAAGATGGCAGCCAAAAGCCCTGCAGTGGTACATCAATCAGCAAAAGGATGAAGGCATTCGTCCGCATCAGTTAACACCACAAGATAAGTTTTCGGCGACACAGGCGCAGATTTATCAGCTGTACGAAGAAAGCTGTCAACGTGGTGGCATGATTGATTTTGCCGATTTACTGCTGCGAGCTTATGAGTTGTGGCAACAACATCCCGATATCCTCGCGCATTATCAACAACGCTTTCGGCATATGTTGGTAGATGAATTTCAAGATACCAACACCATTCAGTATCAGTGGTTAAAAGTACTAGCGGGTAAAAATCTGGATGTCACCATAGTCGGTGACGACGATCAATCAATCTATGGATGGCGTGGGGCGAAAATCGAAAATATCCAACAGTTTGACCAAGATTTTCCTGGTAGTGAGTTAGTGCGATTAGAGCAAAATTACCGTTCTACCGATAACATCTTAAAAGCAGCAAATGCGGTGATTGCGAACAATGGCAGTCGTCTTGGTAAGCAGTTGTGGACCGAAGATGGCGAAGGTGAGCCGATTGAATTGTACGCGGCTTTTAATGAAACGGAAGAAGCACGTTATGTTGTTAGCGTGATTAAACAGCAGGCAGATGCAGGTAGTCGTTTTCGTGATATTGCCATTTTATATCGCTCCAATGCGCAGTCGCGGGTATTAGAAGAGGCTTTATTGCGAGCGCAGTTACCGTATCGCATTTATGGTGGCTTCCGGTTTTTTGATCGCGTAGAAATTAAAAATGCCATGGCTTATTTGCGGTTGATGCAAAACCACCAAGATGATGCGGCGTTTGAGCGTATTGTGAATGTACCAGGGCGTGGTATCGGTGAAACTACCATTGCTGAGATTCGTGAACAATCTCGCCAGTTCCAATTGCCACTGTGGCAAACCGCGCAGGCGATGGTCGCACATAGCCTGATCCCTTCACGGGCGCGCACGGCATTGGCAGGGTTTTTAGATTTAATTGTCAATCTCAAACAAGGTTGCGAGGGGCTGGCTTTGTCTGCACAAGTCGAATTGGCCATTGCGCGTAGTGGTTTATTGCCTTATTACGAAAAAGAAAAGGGTGAAAAAGGTAGGGCGAGGATCGATAACTTAAAAGAACTGGTTAACGCGGCACAAGAATTTAACGGCGTCTTCAATGACCAAGGTGGTAATGCAAACGGCGCAGACGACAGCGAGGTTGGTGACATACAGGTTGCTGAAATGGGCGTTGTCGGCGATACAAGTAGCCAACGCTTGCCTTTAGCTGAGTTTCTTGATCACACCGCGCTGGAGTCTGGAGAATTACAGGCCAACGAGTTTGAGGATTGTGTGCAGCTGATGACGCTGCACAGTGCGAAAGGTTTAGAGTTTCCCACTGTTTTTTTAGTGGGGGTTGAAGAGGGTTTGTTTCCGAGCCCGATGGCCCTGGATCAAGGTGAAAGACTCGAAGAAGAGCGCCGTTTATGTTATGTCGGTATTACGCGTGCCATGAAAAAATTGACCCTTACTTATGCCGAAAGTCGCCGTGTGTTTGGCCAGGATAAGCGGCATACCGTGTCCCGTTTTGTGCGGGAAATTCCCAGTGGATTGCTGCGTGAAGCGCGTCCGCAGGTTGCAGTGTCACGTCCTTTATATGGACGTATGCCGATTGCACCCAGTGCCTCAAAACGTACCCCAATTTTTACTGCCACTGAGCAACCTACGCATGGATTAAGCCTGGGTCAGCGTGTGCAGCATAAAAAATTTGGTGAGGGTACGGTGCTAACCTTTGAGGGCAGTGGAGATCACTCGCGCGTGCAAGTGAACTTTAAAGCACAGGGTAGTAAGTGGTTGGTGGTACAGTACGCTCAGCTTCAGCCCGCCTAACCGCAACAACTTAGTCACAAACGCCATCTAGTCATGATTATTGGCCTATCATTAAGGACGGCCAAAGTTACAACAAGGATGTTATGACTGCTTTTAATCGTCGCCAATGTATGTTTGGGCTCGCTGCCTTTCTCGCTGCCTGCCAACCTGATACTGAATTTGAAAAAAAGCCTGAAGTGAGATGGCAATTATTAACGGCCTGGCCGAAACTTTTTCCTGGTCTTGGCCAGACAGCTGAAAATCTCGCTAAGCTCGTTAAAGTACTGTCATCGGGAAACTTTCAAATCGATGTCCTGGGTGCGCCTGCTGGTGCTCCTATGTCGTCAGTTTTTACGCAAGTCTCGCAAAATCAAGTGCAGATGGGGCATGCGGCTGCTTATTATTGGCAAGAGCAGTTGCCAGCCGCGAGCTTTTTTACGGCGGTACCTTTTGGCTTAACGGCGCAGCAAATGAATAGTTGGTTGCAGTTTGCCGGAGGCATGACCTTGTGGCAATCCATGTATAAGCCGTTTAATGTGCTGCCTTTCAAGGTGGTAATACCGGTGCGCAGATGGCGGGATGGTTTAAAAAAGAGTTATACAGCCTGAGTGACATTCAGGGTCTGAAAATGCGTATTCCCGGGATCGGTGCCAAGGTATGGCAGCAATTAGGAGGTATACCAGTCGCTTTGGCGGGTGATGCGATTTTGCCAGCGTTTCAAACAGACCTGATTGATGCAGCTGAATGGATTGGGCCTTATGGTGATTTAGCTTTTGGGCTGCACAAGGCGGCATCCTTTTATTATTATCCCGGGTGGCAAGAGCCGTGTGCAGGCTTGGAGTTTCTCGTCAATATTTCTGCATATGATGCCTTGCCGGTGCGCTATCAGCAGATACTTGAGCAGGCAACTTTGGTGATGAATCAAGATTTATTAGATGAATATACGGCACGCAATCATGCGTCGTTAGAAGAGTTGGTGGATATGCATCACGTACAGGTCAAGCCTCTACCAGAAGATATTTTGCAAGCCTTAAAAATTGAGTCCGAAAAAGCTGTGCAACAAATCGCGCTTACCAGTCCACAGGCGGATCGTATTTATCAATCGTTCAAATCTTTTCAAGCGCATACTCTGGCGTATCAGCAGTTGGCGGAAGTGAAGTTTTTAACTAAGTAGCCGGCATTTTTTGAAATTATTGATTTTAAAAATCAGTCCTTGGATTCAATATCACAAGAGGCAATGATTTTATTTTTTTCTAAAATTGAACCCGTGCTAATATGAAATCAGCACGGGTCAAAATAAAGCACTTTTTAAAAGTGGTAATTTTATGGGGTTGCGCCGATTACCCTGGACACATTACCCATTGGGCTCTGCAGCACGTTGCCAGCTTCATCTTTTGGCAATTCAAGTTGTTGATTGTATCTGAATGCCGTTTGAACATCAGTATCAAAGCCAGTCTTTGTGCATTTTCCGGTGCGCACTAATTTAGCATTACCAAAGCCAATCGTCGTACCGACTGTGCTATTTTCTACCCACTCTTTCCAGTGGCCAGCGCCTTCACTGAGGGAAAATATTTCCCACTGCATACCATCATGGCCGACATTCGGGCGGCCCCAAGGATATTGGAAATCGCCGTACATAAATACCTGGTCACCTTCTTGAACCGCATTACCATTCCAATCTGGATAGGTATCAGAAATCCAATAATAACGACGTTGCGTGCCGTAATTGCCTTGATCATAAAAACAAATGCCCTGCGTTGCCCACTGGGCATGCGTTGGGCTGGCATCGTCTTGAAAAGTAATGGTCCAGCGATTTCCTTCATTGGTCAGGCCAGGATAAAACGGTGGATTAGCCATGGCCGCATAACTAACCACGCTGAGTATAGATACAGACAACAGGCTTTTTAATTTGTTTTTAATCATCAAAAAACTCCCTTTTAATCCAAAAAATCGAACAGATTTAGATTGAAACAGTAAATTCCATGAGCAAAAACTGAATGCCTGTTTAGCATCAAAAAACCGCGCACGGGAGATGAATTTAATGCCTTTTAGGGGATTATGTCCATTATAAAAAAATCGTAAAATTCACAGATATAACGGAGGATGTTTTCTTGGTTTGATTAAACGTTATTACCTGGTTTTTCAAAACAACGGCGTGAATTTTCATTCGCCGCCGGTTTTGAATTAGACTGTAAATGTTTAGCAAGAATAATACATCGCAAACTCAACTGGATGGGTGGTCATGTTTAAACGCTCAACTTCACCTTCTTTAAGTTCGATGTAGGCGTCAATCATGTCTTTGTTAAACACATTGCCATGCAATAAAAATTCATGATCAGCTTTTAATGCGGCTAATGACATTTCTAAAGTGGATGACACGGTGGGAATATTTTTGGATTCTTCGGGTGGTAAATGGTACAAATCTTTGTCCATTGCGTCGCCTGGGTGCATCTTGTTTTTAATGCCATCGAGCCCCGCCATCAACAAAGCAGCAAAAGCTAAGTAGGGGTTGGCGGATGGGTCAGGGAAGCGGACTTCAATGCGGCGTGCCTTAGGACTGTTGACGTAAGGGATACGAATCGAAGCCGAGCGATTGCGTGCAGAATAAGCCAACATCACCGGTGCTTCAAATCCTGGGACCAGACGCTTATAAGAATTGGTGCCGGGATTGCAGAAGGCGTTAATGGCGCGTGCATGTTTGATGACGCCGCCAATATAAAATAAAGCGGTTTCCGATAGGCCGCCATAACCTTCGCCGGCAAACATATTTTTGCCATCTTTAAAGATGGATTGATGACAGTGCATGCCTGAGCCGTTATCACCGACTAAAGGCTTGGGCATAAAAGTGGCAGTTTTACCATAAGCATGGGCAACGTTATGCACGCAGTACTTTAAAATTTGCACTTCATCGGCTTTTTTGACTAAAGAATTAAACGCAACGCCGATTTCATTTTGTCCAGCAGTGGCCACTTCATGGTGATGCACTTCGATTTTTAATCCCATAGATTGCATGGCGGTACACATGGCGGTCCTTAAGTCGTGTGCCGAATCGACGGGGGGCACGGGAAAATAGCCGCCTTTAATACCAGGGCGATGGCCCATGTTGCCTTCGTCGTAACTGGCATTGGAAGACCACGCGGCTTCTTGTGCTTTGATTGCATACATGGAGCCAGCAATATCGGTGTGCCATTTGACATCGTCAAAAATAAAGAATTCAGGTTCAGGGCCCACGTAAATTGTGTCGCCAATGCCGGTGCTTTTTAGATATTGTTCAGCCCGTAAAGCCAATGAGCGCGGGTCACGGCTGTAAGCTTCCATGGTCGAAGGCTCAACTACATTGCAGCGAAGAATTAAGGTGTTTTCGTCAGTAAAAGGATCAAGGACGGCGGTTTCATCAATCGGTTTTAACATCATGTCGGATTCATTAATGCCTTTCCATCCAGCGATGGATGAACCATCAAACATTTTGCCCAATTCAAAAAATTCACTATCAACATCTTCTGCTGGCATGGAGATATGATGTTCTTTGCCGAGCGTGTCCGTGAATCTTAAGTCGATCCATGTGACGTCATGTTCTTGAATAAGGCCGAGAGTTTTTGACATAGATAGCTCCTGTTAAGTACGTCCTGATGAGTACACCCTGTTAAAAACTTGGGTATAGGAATGAAAAGTCACGATTGGGATCGGCGAGATGCTACCGGAAAAAAAGCCTTAGTTCCAGTTTGTCGTGCCATGCACCAATCAAGACATGATACAATAGCTGCGCCTTATTCGATCAGCCAGTACCTTGTCTGATTTATTTGCCGTGCGCGGTGCCCTTTTTTTCAAGAGATGATCCTGCTGTGATAGATAAAATTCGTAATATTGCCATTATTGCCCACGTTGACCATGGTAAAACAACATTGGTTGATCAATTGCTGCGTCAGTCAGGTTCATTGACCGACAAACAACTTGGCCATGAACGAATCATGGATAGCGATGCCCAAGAGCAAGAGCGCGGCATCACCATTTTGGCAAAAAACACTGCCATTCAGTGGCGCGATTACCGCATTAATATTGTCGATACCCCTGGTCATGCTGACTTCGGTGGTGAAGTGGAGCGAGCGCTGTCGATGGTGGATGGTGTGTTGCTGTTGGTTGACTCAGTAGATGGGCCCATGCCGCAAACACGTTTTGTGACGCAAAAAGCGTTTAAGCGGGGACTTAATCCTATTGTCGTCGTTAATAAAATGGATCGTGCCAGTGCGAGACCGGATTGGGTATTAACGCAGATGTTTGATCTGTTTGATCGGTTGGGCGCAACGGATGAGCAGTTAGATTTTCCAATTGTTTATGCCTCCGCCTTTCAAGGAAAAGCGAGTTTAAGCAGTGATAAACTCGAAGATGATTTAACTGCCTTATTTGAAACGATTGTGCGTTCGGTGCCGGCACCCAAAGTGAGTGTCGATGGCGCTTTCCAAATGCAAATCAGCGCTTTGGATTATTCCAACTATATGGGGTTAATGGGCATTGGTCGTATTGCGCGCGGCCGTATCGTCACGCCGCAACCGGTCACCGTGATTTCTGCCGACGGTTCACGCCAGAATGCGCGTATTCAACAAGTGCAAGGTTATCAAGCGTTGGCACGCGTCATTGTGGAGAGCGCAGAAGCGGGTGACATAGTTTGCATCAGCGGGATCGATAACTTAAAGATCTCTGATACAGTGTGTGATCCGAAAACGGTGGAAGCTTTGCCGCCTTTGATGGTCGATGAACCGACCGTGACCATGACCTTCCAAGTGAATAATTCACCGTTTGCTGGCAAAGAAGGCAAATATTTAACTTCGCGACATATTCAAGAGCGCTTGCAAAAAGAGTTGAAGCATAACGTGGCGCTGCGCGTTGAGCAGGGTAATGATCCGGACAAATTCCAAGTTTCTGGCCGGGGTGAAATGCATCTGGCGGTCTTGATTGAAAATATGCGCCGTGAAGGTTATGAGTTAGGCGTGTCGCGTCCTGAAGTGATTTGTAAAATGATTGATGGAGTTGAGCACGAACCGTATGAACAATTGGCCGTGGATATCGAAGAGTTTGCGCAAGGCGCGATTATGGAGCAGTTGGGTCTGCGTCGTGCGGAATTAAAAGACATGATTCCTGATGGTAAAGGCCGCATTCGTTTAGACTTTGTAGTGCCTTCACGCGGATTGATTGGTTTTCGCCAATTATTTTTAACCATTACGTCGGGCACTGGCATTATGACACACAGCTTTAGTCATTATGGTGTCAAGCAGGCAGGTGATGTCGCGAAACGACAAAACGGAGTGCTGATTTCCAATGGTCAAGGCAAGGTACTGGGTTTTGCGTTATTTAACCTGCAAGAACGTGGTCGCATGATGGTTGAACCGGGTATTCAAGTTTACGAAGGAATGATTATTGGTCAGCACAGTCGTAATAATGACTTGGTGGTTAACCCCTTAAAGGGCAAGCAGCTGACCAATATGCGTGCTTCTGGTACAGATGAAAATATCGTGCTGACCCCCGCCATCAAAATGTCGCTCGAGCAAGCGCTTGAGTATATTGAAGATGATGAGCTGGTTGAAGTTACCCCTGAGTCTATTCGGGTGCGAAAAAAACAGTTAAAAGAAAATGATCGTAAGCGTACGGCTCGATAACGGTAGTTTGTTAAATGGCTGGAACTGAGTTAAAAAATTCCACGGCGTGTATTACGAGGACAAAATTTGTGGTTGGGCCTACACTATCGGTGTATTGGTGGTGAGGGAATGGCCGCAGTAACGCGAATGCATTGATATAACCTCAGAATGGAATCATGACGTGCATATTCTTTATCCGGAAATTAAGCCCTACGGGGTTCATACTTTAAAAGTCGATCCCCCGCACCTGTTGTATGTTGAAGAATGTGGTACACCTTCGGGTATCCCTGTCATATTTTTACATGGTGGGCCAGGTGCTGGATGTCAGCCTTATCATAGGCGCTTTTTTGATCCCAGTCGTTACCGAATCATTTTGTTTGATCAACGCGGATGTGGACGTTCAACACCGCACGCTGAATTAAAACACAATCATACCGGCGCATTAATCCGGGATATTGAAAAAATTCGTCAGCATTTTGGTTTAACCAAGGTTATGTTGTTTGGTGGATCGTGGGGGGCGACTTTAGCGTTGGCTTATGCGCAAACGTATCCTGATCGCGTTAGCCAAATGATACTACGCGGTGTTTTTCTGTGCCGTCAAATGGATATCGATTGGTTTTATCGTCCAGGTGGTGCAAACCGTATTTTTCCAGATGCTTGGCAAAAGTTATTGAAGCCTATTCCAGAAGTTGAGCAGGGTGATTTAATTAAGGCTTTTTATGAGCGGCTCAATGGTGCTGATGATTTAGTGCGTATGGCATGTGCTAAAGCGTGGTCGGCTTGGGAAGGCTATTGTGCCACATTGCGACCCAATCACACAGTGTTGGATCATTTTACTGAACCGCATGTTGCTTTGAGCTTAGCCAAAATCGAAACGCATTATTTTATGAAAAACTGTTTCTTAACGGATAATCAACTGCTCGATAACATGCCTGCCATTGAGCATATCCCAGGCGTAATTGTGCACGGCCGTTACGATATGATTTGTCCTTTAGAACAAGCCTTGGCCTTGCATGAGCGCTGGCCGGCTTCGCATTTTAATATCGTTCGTGATGCAGGCCATGCCGCCGCTGAGCCTGCGATTGTGGATGCTCTGGTGCGGGCAACCGATGATATTGCGCGTGACTGGAATAAAGCCAGTTAGCTTGGGACGTTGAGTTTAAACAGTATTCAGCAATGAGATGATCAGTAAATTATGCGTACTTTGTTGCAGGTGGTTAGCCAAGCTCAAGTGACCGTTGAGGAGAGCGTTATCGCGACCATCAACAAGGGGTTGTTGGTTTTTGTTGGCGTAGAAGCGGATGATACGCCTGAAAAAGTACTGCGTATGGCGGAAAGGGTTTTAAGTTATCGTGCCTTTAATGATGATAACGGTCGAATGAATCGAAATGTACAGCATGTCCATGGTGAGCTGTTGGTGGTATCGCAGTTCACGTTAGTGGCAGACACTGACAATGGTCATCGCCCTAGCTTTAGTAAAGCCATGAGTGCGGATCCTGCCAAACTGTTGTTTCAGCAATTCGTTGATGCAATACAAGCCAGCTATCCACATGTTAAAGAAGGGCGTTTCCAAGCGCAAATGCAGGTGAGTTTAACCAATGAAGGGCCGGTAACATTTTGGCTGGAAAGTTAGCAACCGCAGGATCGCTAGCCATCATTAGAAACGACTGGTCTTAACTCGTTGGGTTTCGGTACAAACCAGCGCGCTGACAGTAATCCCGCTTCAAATAAAAACCACATCGGAATGGCCAGCAGCGTCTGTGAGAATACATCGGGTGGACTTAAAATCATGCCGACAAAAAAGCAGCCAACGATAACATAGCGCCTTTTTTCGGCTACATCTTTTATGTCGACGAGACCACTGGCAATCAGCAATATGGTGGCGATGGGAATTTGAAAAGCCACGCCAAAGGCTAAAAACATTTTTAATGCCAATGACAAATATAAGTTAATGTCGGGAGTGAGTTGGACTTCGACTGGTCCGGTATGCGCAAAAAAAGTTAGCATGATCGGAAATACTACGTAATAAACAAACGCGATTCCCATATAAAACAAAGCAACGCTGGCAATCAACAAAGGTACGGCTAAGCGTTTTTCTTTAGCGTACAGTCCAGGCGCAATAAAACGCCAGAGTTGATATAAAACATAAGGCATGGCTAAAAATAAAGCGACAAAGAGGGTGAGTTTAAAAGGCGCAAAAAAAGGTGCCGTCACATCCGTGGCTATCATTTTGATGTCCTTGGGTAAGGCATCCCGCACGGGTTTGGCAACAAAGGAATATATATCATTGGAAAAATAAGCCAGTACTAAAAAAGAAAATATTACGGCTGAGATGGCTTTAATCAAGCGTTCTCGCAGCTCGATTAAATGCTCAAGGAATCCCATTTCGGGTAGTGCACCTTTTTTTTCGATAGCCTTTTCGGTAGCACCATTTCTTTCAGAAAGATCATTATTTTCAGGCATGCTTAGTTGAGTCATCGGGATGTGTTGCCTGGGGTGGTTGGGTTTGTGCAGGTTCGGGTAAATTTAAGGTGCTCACGGATTCATTAATTTGCTGCTGCAATTTATCTAAGCGATCCTTTAATTCTTTGGCTTGAATTTCAGATTCAACTTCGTGTTTAAAATCAAAAAAAACTCGTCTGGCTTTGCCAATCCACGCGCCAGCCAAGCGTGCTGCATGTGGAAGCCGCTCCGGCCCTAGTACCACCAAGCTGATAATAGCCAGCAATAATACTTCAGAAAATCCAATATCAAACATATGTTTTACAAGGGTTGTGTATATGACTAAGTTTTAGAGGTGTCGACATTGTTGGTGGCTTTAACATCTGCTACTTGATCTTCAGTTAGGGCGGGTTTGTTTTCTTTTGTAGCCATGTTTTCTTCTTCTTTCATGGCTTTTTTAAAACCACTGATGGCACCGCCTAGATCGCTGCCCAAATTGCGTAATTTTTTGGTGCCAAATAATACCAAGACGATGGCTAGCAAAATAAGTAAATGTGGAAGATTGATGCCCATAAATAGTGCCCTCGCCAAATATGCCTTGAAGTATAACGTAATACTTGCATTAAGAAGGATTACGTCCCGCTTTTTCTACTAAACCACTGACACCATGCCTGGCGGCGAGTTCATTGAGCACCTGGTCTACCGGTACTTGTAGATATACCAGCATGACCAAACTATGGAACCACAAGTCTGCAGTTTCTTTGACAATGGCTTGCGGATCCAGCGCAAAATCTTTTGCAGCCAAAATGGTTTCAGTGGCTTCTTCGCCCACTTTTTCCAGAATTTTATTCAGCCCTTTAGCGTATAGGCCGGCAACATAAGATGTGCTGGGGTCTGCGGTTTTACGTTGTTCGAGTAAAATGGCAAGATGCTGCAGAATATCATTCATAGCGTACGCTCACGAAACGGCGGCATGTTTTCTAGCCACCAGTCAGGTAGTTGTTTTAAGGTTTGGGAAAGCAAGGCCATTGGATTGAGACGTTCATGTACCCAGTTTTCGATTAAGGGTCTGGCAATCGGCCAGATGTCGAGATGCGGGTCGAGTTGTTTGCCGAGACCTTCGATGTGAATTAAGGTTTTTTCGAGTAAAGCAAATTGTGGTAAAGACTGCATATCATAACGTTGTGCTGCCTGAAATAATTGGATGAGAATCGGCGCAAAATTAATCTCCGCTAACGGCTTATTTAAAATTGGATTGCAGATGGCACGTAGGGTCGCGGCAAATTGATGCGTTGGCGTTGTAGTTGGTACCCATTTGGCTTGAATCATCAGTTGCGCCAAATGATCATAGTCCTGGCGAAACAGCGCGACTAATTGTCTCGCGAGCAATAGCTGATCGCGTGGGGATAAGTGGCCGACGATCGCGTTATCTAAAGAGATGTACTTGGGTGCTTTGGGGTTGCTGAAGTCAATATGTACATTTCCGGGATGCATGTCGGCATGAAAAAAATTATCCGTAAATACCTGCTTTAAAAAAATATGCACACCAGTTTGTGCGAGTTTGGATAAATCAACACCGGCGGCTTTTAATTGCGCACTCTGGCTAATGGGTACACCAAACATGCGCTGCATGGTGAGCACGCGCTTACGACTGAGCTCGGTATAAATCTTCGGCACCAACATATCGTGTGAATCCTGAAAGTTATGTTGAAACTGTTGGGTTTGTGCACTTTCAAGTACCAGATCAACTTCGCCTAATAATATGTTGTGATATTGGGTGATTACTTGTAGCAGATGTAAGCGCTTGAGTTCCGTAAAACGCTGTTCGAGAAATCGCGCCATGGCCATCAGCAGCGCGATGTCGGTGTTGATGCGTTGCTCTATATTGGGGCGTAATACTTTAACAACCACTTGGCTGCCGTCAAACAAGGTTGCGGCATGCACTTGAGCTAAAGAAGCGGCGGCCAGGGGCGTGATTTCAAAGCTGGCAAATAATTCTGGTAGCGATTTCTTTAATTCTTTTTCGATAATGTTGATGGCTTGATGGCTATCAAAGCCTTGAACCTTGTCTTGTAGTTGACTTAAGTCATCGGCTAACTCTGCGGGCAATAATTCCCTGCGTGTGGAAAGCAATTGCCCGAGCTTAATAAAGAGCGGGCCCAATTGTTGAAAAGCTAAGCGAAGATGCTGGAGTTCTGGAATGCTTGATAAATCCTTGCGGGCGGGGATCAAGCTGATTAAGCGGATCAGCCAGTGTGCCTGAACCGCTTGGGGTAGCAAACGTTGCAGGCGATAACGGCTGCTGATCCAGATAATTTGCAAACCACGTCCAAAAGATTTCACTGGGCAATCACTTCCTGTGCTTGAGCATTGAAGGGTTTGGTCAAACGCGCCATGCGCATTTCTAAGCGTTCGGTGTTCAGTCTAAGCTGATCGACGGCATTAAAAAAATGTTCGGCTTCACGACGACTGACCCACCACTTAGCATCGAACTGTAAGTAATCAGCAGTAGATTGGGTGAAACGCGTAATCGCCATTTGTGCCCATGAAAACGTACGTCGGCTGGTTTGGCCAATGTGATAAGCCGCGACATGCCCTAAGTAGGGTGTCAGCCACTGTTCCCACTGCGGATTAAAGTGGGTAGAGAGTCGCCAAAATGCTTGAATGAGGAGCGCATCACCTTCCAGTTTTAACGTGGACTGCAGGTCGATCTGTTGTGGGCGCAGCACTTGTCGACATAAATCTTGGCCACTGGCGTTAATGCCGGCATCGGCGTCTGTCGCGTATTCGTTTAGAAGGTGCAAGCTTTGTTTGGCAAAAATAATGGAGAAGGCAAGATCGGGATTATGCAGTTGAATGGCGAATGTTTTGCCGACGAGTGGCCTTAATAAGGCATCGCGTTTGGGGTCAGCTTGCAGGGCATGATTGATCACCGGTTCAAGGCCAGTCAGCAGCAGGTGTTGAATCAACGGTGGCATAGGGTAATGGCTCTAAAAGTTTAATGGCTCTAAAAGTTTAATGGTACTAGGAATTGGATGACTCGAAAAAAATTGATTGCACTAAAATTTGAAGCCACGATGCACGGCGACAATGCCGCCAGTTAAATTGTGGTAATCGCTGCGGGAAAAGCCTGCATCATCCAGCATGGCCTTTAAGGTGTTCTGGTCGGGATGCATCCGTATCGATTCTGCTAAATATTGATAACTGGCAGCATCTTTGGCGATGAGGTTGCCGAGCTTGGGCAAAATAGAAAAGGAATACCCATCATATAAGCGGGTGAGCCAAGGTGTCGTCGGTTTGGAAAACTCCAAAATGATGAGGCGGCCACCGGGTTTCAGTACCCGATACATGGAGCGCAGCGCTTGATCAATTTGAGTCACGTTTCTTAAACCAAAGCCAATGCTAATACAATCAAAACTATTGTCAGCAAAAGGCAGCGCTTCCGCATTGGCTTGTACTAAACGGATGTTGTAGACATAACCAGCGTCAAGTAAACGATCACGGCCAACCGCCAGCATGCTGGCGTTGATGTCCGCCAAAATAACCTGGCCATAAGGGCCGACGATATTGGCAAAACGCTGCGCCAGATCGCCGGTGCCTCCAGCAATATCCAACACTTGATGATGTTGTCGTACGCCACTGAGTTCCACTGTAAAACGCTTCCATAACCGATGAATACCGAAGGACATCAGGTCATTCATCAAGTCATATTTTTCCGCCACGGAATGAAACACTTCACCAACGCGGGCGGTTTTTTGCGTCACGGGAACTTGTTGGTAACCAAAGTGGGTAGTCGGATCGCCAGACATGCGCGGCTCATCTAATAATTAATTGAAGAATGTGGGCTATTGTACGTTGATGAAGCAAAAAAGCTACTTGATGATCAAGAAAATATGTTAGGTGATTCGATGAGGAGAAAAAAAAGAAGGAGCGAAAGGTGCCCCTTCTTTGTGGTGGATGAGTGCAAATTCAGACGGCGTAGTATCTGCAAAGTGGGATAAGGTCACTACGGATAGGACTTTTGCAAAATACTGCGCCGTCTTTATATGAATTTATAACGCCACCAAAAAATAAAGGTTGGCTTAGCAGCACAGCCTTTATTCAAATTTACGCTCACCTCATGTGCAATGCAGATGCCAGCCAAAGAAGATGTAGCGAAAAAATGGTATTAATTCATAAAAAATTGGGGTTAAAAGTTAGAATAAGGGAATAAATCGGGGTTTGATGTGAGCTGTGGTGTGAAATTGATGCAGCTGTCTATTTAGAAAATGTTGCGGTTCGATACAAATACCGCGAACGAAGAATAATTTGCATCAAGATGAAGCATTAAATCCGGCGTAAGTATTATTTTGGTGCGCTGTGTTGGGTTTCTGCGCAATAAGGGGGCGATGCGGTTTGCAGATGCACGATTTGGGTGTCGGCATCGCGGCTGGCATGGGCTTGGTCAAGTTGTTGTAGATAGGTGTGCCAGTAAGTGTCTTGCTGCTGATGCAGTTTGTGCAAATAGTCCCAGCTGAAAATGCCGCTGGCGTGGCCATCATCAAAGCTGAGTTTGAGGCCGTAGTGTCCAATACACTCGGCGCTTTGCAGATTGACCTGGCGTTTGCCTGTTTGCAAAATCGGTTTGCCGTGGCCTTGGACCTCTGCTGATGGTGAATACACACGCAGCAGTTCAGCCGGCAGGCTGACGGTATGGTCTGTAAAGACCAATTCCAGTAAACGACTGCCTTGATGCAAAAAAATTTGCTGCGGTAATATTGAAGCTGGGTTGTTCATAACAATATTCGCCTGCTCACAAAATATAGCGACTGAGGTCTTCATTAGAAGCCAGGTCTTTGAGTTGTGAATCCACATAAGCAGCATCAATGGTCACCACTTTATTCTGTTCTGTGGCGCCTTGTTCGCTGGCATCAAATGAAATACTTTCCAGCAGCTTTTCGAGCACGGTATGCAGCCGTCTGGCGCCAATGTTTTCGGTTTTTTCATTGACTTGCCATGCAATCTTGGCAATTTGCGCAATGCTATCAGTCGTAAACTCGATATTCACTTTTTCGGTGGCTAACATGGCTTGATATTGTTCCGTTAGTGACGCATCGGGTTCGGTTAAAATTCGCTCAAAATCGGCTGGCGTTAGTGGGCTGAGTTCTACCCGAATCGGTAGACGTCCTTGTAGTTCGGGTATCAGATCCGACGGTTTGGCTAAATGGAATGCGCCACTGGCAATAAATAAAATATGGTCAGTGCGCACCAAGCCGTGTTTGGTACTGACGGTCGAGCCTTCGATTAATGGCAACAGGTCTCTTTGCACACCTTCGCGAGAAATATCGCTACCACTGGTTTCTTGACGTTTGGCTACCTTGTCGATTTCATCAATAAAGACAATGCCGTTTTGTTCAACGGCTTCGAGTGCGATACTTTTAATGTCGTCGTCATTCACTAATCGCAAGGCTTCTTCGTCATGAATTTGTTTGCGAGCGTCGCTAATTTTTAAGCGTTTGGTTTTTTTCTTGTTGGCGGACATGTTAGAAAACATGCTTTGCAATTGGCTGGTCATTTCTTCCATGCCGGGCGGCGCCATGATTTCGACGCCAATGGGAGTGCCTTGTACTTCAATATCAATTTCTCGATCATCCAATTCGCCGCTTCGGAGTTTTTTACGAAATAGCTCACGCGTGGAGGCGCGTGCAGTGGGTTTTTCGGGAGATCTGGATTCGTTGGTTTCGGTCTCTAGAGGCGCATGCATATTTTCGCGGTTGGCCTGGTCATGCGTGTGCGTAGGTGCATTTTCAGGGCTGAAATACGCGTCTGCGCGTGATTGATTGGAAGGTGCGTTGGATGGTGACAAGAGCACGTCCAATATGCGCTCTTCGGCAATCTGTTCGGCTTGTGCATCGACCGCTTTCATGGCGATTTCTCGCTGTGACTTGACTGCCAGATCAATGAGATCGCGAATGATGGATTCGACATCACGGCCGACGTAACCGACTTCGGTAAACTTGGTCGCCTCCACCTTAATAAAAGGCGCATTGGCTAACTTGGCTAATCGTCTGGCAATTTCGGTTTTACCGACGCCGGTCGGCCCGATCATCAAAATATTTTTGGGTGATATCTCATTGCGCAGATTTTCATCGAGTTGCATGCGCCGCCAGCGACTGCGTAATGCCAGGGCAACGGCGCGTTTGGCGCTTTGTTGGCCGATGATGTGTTTGTCGAGTTCTTCAACAATTTGATGCGGTGTGAGTTGCGTTTGTAAATCGGTCATGATGTTCTCTGTGCGTTGTGCAAACGGTGTATTGTGAAAATAATGATTGAGCGGTCTACTCGGTGGATGACTCTAAACTTTCGATAGTGAGATTGTGATTGGTGTAAATGCAAATCTCAGCGGCGATATTCAAAGCTTTACGCACAATGTCTTCGGCGGACAGCTCGGTGTTTTCTAATAGCGCTTTGGCGGCAGATTGTGCAAATGGACCACCGGATCCAATGGTAATCAAGCTGTTCTCAGGTTCGATCACATCGCCATTGCCGGTGATGATTAATGAAGTATCGCGATTAGCGACAGCGAGCAATGCTTCTAAGCGGCGCAGAATACGATCCGTGCGCCAATCTTTGGCCAGCTCAACGGCTGATCGGGTTAAGTGGCCTTGATGTTTTTCCAGCTTGGCTTCAAAGCGTTCAAATAAAGTAAAAGCATCAGCGGTGCCGCCAGCAAAGCCTGCCAATACTTGATCTTTATAAAGCCGTCGAATTTTGCGGGCATTGGATTTCATAATGGTGTTGCCTAAGCTCACCTGACCATCACCGCCAATCACCACCACGCCGTTACGGCGTACCGAGCAGATGGTGGTGCCTCGATATTGTTCCACTAAAAACTCCTTGGTTTAATACATGGATTTAACACATGGGTTTAACACATATTGGTTGAAGACATAAACAGTTCGCGTCTGCGAGGGTTTTCAAGGTTATTGGGCAACTCACTGGTTTTTTCAAGACAATCATCTGCAATATTGAGTTACGATCTGTGAAGTAATCACCAAACAACTTTTAAAAGCGATGCAAACAACTTAAGCACCATCCAACTGTGGGTGATAACGTAAAATGGCGCTATTTGAAATCATGACGTATCTGGTTGCGGGCGCTGGCGCCGGTATTCTAGCAGGCTTGCTCGGCGTTGGCGGTGGCCTGATTATCGTGCCTATCTTATTGGTGTTGTTTGCGCATCTTGGGTATCCTGCGCACTTGTTAACGCAGTTGGCGGTGGGTACTTCATTAGCCAGTATTGTCATCACCGGTATCAGTTCGACCTTTGCACATCATCGGCATGCGGCGGTGGAGTGGGCCCTGGTTCGGCGTATGGCCATCGGCATTATGTTGGGTGCAGCATGTGGTGCTTATTTGGCAACCCGTATCGACAGTGAAGTGTTGAAAAAAATGATCGGCCTGTTTGCTCTACTGGTGTCGGTGCAAATTGGTTTGCAGTTAAAACCACGAGCGATTGGACAATTGGCTAGTGGTTGGCGGTTAACCAGTATTGCCGCCGTAATCGGTATGATTTCGAGCTTGATTGGTATTGGCGGCGGTTCGTTGACAGTGCCGTATTTGTTGTGGGCCCAGCAGCCGATGCGACGTGCTGTGGCGACGTCGGCTGCTTGCGGCGTGCCGATTGGTTTGGCAGGTGCGCTTGGTTTTATGTTGGTGGGTTGGGGCGCTGCGGATTTACCGATGAATAGCTTGGGCTATGTGGTATGGCCAGCCGCTCTGATCATTGCGGCGAGTAGTACGGTAGCTGCACAGTTGGGTGCTTATTTAACGCACACTTTGCCAGTGGTTGTGATTAAGCGCGTGTTTGCGTTGGTATTATTGTTGGTCGGGTTGCGTTTAATTTTGAGCTAGCAAGAAAGTTGGGCTAGCGGGTTGGGCTAAATCCTGTTGAGGTGATCATGTTGTTATATCCAGAAATTGACCCTGTCGCCATTCATTTGGGACCGTTAGCCATTCGTTGGTACGGCATTACTTATTTGGCTGGCTTTACCGCTGCGTATTTCTTGTTGAAGTATCGCTTGCGAACGCGACCCAGTATGCAATGGTTGCAGCCTTTCGCTGATGATGTGTTGTTTTATATGGCGCTGGGTGTAGTCATTGGTGGGCGAGTGGGTTATATGCTGTTTTATCAGCCGATGCAGTTGGTCCATCAGCCGTTGAGTTTATTTTATGTTTGGCAGGGTGGCATGTCTTTTCATGGCGGCTTTCTTGGTGTTTGCGTGGCGATTGTTTTATTTGCGAAAAAACATCGACGTCAATTTTTGGAGCTGGCCGATATTATTGCACCTTTGGTTCCGGTGGGTTTGGGGTGCGGGCGAATTGGTAATTTTATTGGCGCGGAGCTTTATGGTCGAGTTACGCAAGTGCCTTGGGGCATGGTGTTTCCAACAGGCGGTCCTTTGCCTCGCCATCCTTCACAATTGTACGAAGCTTTTTTGGAAGGTTTGGTGTTGTTTATTATTGTCTGGTGGTACTCCAGCAAACCACGACCTTGGCCTTCCGTCAGCGGTGTATTTTTAATAGGTTATGCCACCTTCAGAATGTCAATTGAGCAATTTCGTCAACCCGATCAACAGCTGAATTTTATTGCCTGGAATTGGTTGACCATGGGGCAGTTATTATCGGTGCCGATGTTGTTGGTGGGCGTGTGGGCAATGGTGTGGGCGTATCGAACACGCCAGGGTGAAATTTAATGATGACTTATTTGCAATTGATGCAGCATGTTCGTGAGCACGGCACGCCGAAAACGGATCGCACTGGCACGGGTACGCTCAGTGTGTTTGGCTATCAAATGCGTTTTGATTTGCGCCAAGGTTTTCCATTGGTGACCACCAAAAGCGTGCATTTGCCGTCCGTGATTCACGAGTTGCTGTGGTTTTTAAAAGGCAGTACCAATATTGCCTATTTACAAGAAAATGGTGTGCGTATTTGGAATGCTTGGGCGGACGATAATGGCGAGCTGGGTCCGGTTTATGGCGCACAATGGCGCTCGTGGCCAACGGCAGATGCACGGCATATTGATCAAATCAGTGAAGTGATTGCGTCCATACGCCAAACGCCGGATTCGCGCCGTTTGTTGGTGAGTGCGTGGAATGTCGGTGAGCTATCGAAGATGGCCTTAGCACCGTGTCATACACTGTTTCAGTTTTATGTCGCCGATGGTCGCTTGTCTTGTCAATTGTATCAACGCAGCGCTGATATTTTTTTAGGCGTGCCGTTTAATATTGCGTCTTATGCTTTACTGACACACATGGTGGCGCAAGTGTGTGGTCTGCAAGTGGGCGACTTTATTCATACCCTCGGAGACGCGCATTTGTATCAGAATCATCTTGAGCAAGTTGATGTGCAATTACAGCGCAAGCCGTTTGCGCTGCCCACGCTGGAACTGAATCCGCGCATTAATAACATTTTTGATTTCACCTATGACGATATTGTGGTGCGCGATTATCAATATCATCCGAAATTAACCGCGCCGGTGGCGGTGTAAATATGCTAGCACTAATGGCCGCGATGGGAGAAAACCGGGTAATTGGTCGCGGTGAGGATTTACCGTGGTCGTTGCCGGATGATTTTGCTTATTTTAAACGTTTAACGCAGCGCCATGTGGTCATGGTCGGGCGGCGGACTTTTGATGGGCTGGGGCCGTTGCCGAATCGGGTAAATCTGGTAATCAGTGGTCGTGGGCAAAGTTGTTCGGGTGCAGATGCCGTATTGCCTACGGCGGAAGCGGCTTTGGATTATGCGCAAACGTTATTGCAGCAACGCACTGATTTGGGTTCAACCTTGTTTTGTATTGGTGGCCAGCATTTATATGAATCCATGTTGCCGTGGGCGGATCGCTTGTATTTAACCGAAGTGCATGCGAGTCCTGAAGGCGATCGTTTTTTTCCTGCGTTTGATCGTGCGCAATGGAAGGAGGCGTCACGCGAATTTCATGCAGCCGATGCCAGGCATCAGTATGCTTTTAGTTTTGTGGTTTGGGATCGTAAGCGAGATCGGCAATGAGTATTTGGTCACGTTGGTTTAAAAGTAAAGACAAGCCGGTAAGTGTTGTGCAGTCTGCTACTGAGACTGTTGCTCACAAAGGCACGGGGTTGGCAGCGCCAGTGTCAGTTGCGCCAGTCGCTATGGAGTTTGTTAAAGAGAGCCGTGAATGCGTGTTGCCGATCGAATGGCCGGGTACAGAAGATGCCGTGGTCGCACAAAATTGGATGCGGATGTGGCAGCAGTCGCGCGAGAAGGCCGAACAGTGGTTATTGGATCAACAGCAGCGTGATGCTAAAAAACTAGAATTGTGGTCCAGTGGTGTTATTACCTTGGCGGCAACGAATGATATGCGGCAGCGCTTGTTAGACGTGATCGCAGACGTTGAAATCTTAAAGTCTTTGTTGGTGGTATTTAAACAAAAAGACAAATCGATTTATAAACGATTAAGAAATTTTCTGGCACCGGATGTTGCAGTCAAAAGTAGCCAGTTTGAAATGCCGAGTGATGTGCAGTCGGTACAGGTTTGTGCGTGGGTAGCTCCAGAAAAGCCGCCGCAGTCAGTTGTCGAGGCGGATACCACCGATTATGCAGGGTGTAGTCAGTTATGCCAACAAACACTGAATTTGTATCAGGCATTGAGTGAGTTGTCGCCGCATCATTTGTCGCCATTAAAAACCTTGTTGGATCAGCAGCAGCATGCGCAAGAAAAAGCCTTGCAGTCTACTGAGCCGTCACCTGAGCAGTTGCGATTTCTGCAAGACTATCAGCGGCTGCAGCAATTGACGGCGGCGGTGATGCGTTGGTTGGCTTGCGTGGACGAATTGCAGCGCTTATGTCAGGCGAAAACCTTTTCGAAAACCACTTCAGCAACCTTGTTGCAAAAAAAGATTGCTCGATTGCAAACTTTGCTGGACGAATTAAATTGGCCTCTGGCTGGTGATAGTTTGCTGTTGTTGCGGCAGGCTAAACAGCAATTAAAACAATTGCCAGTGCAGCTGGTGGACTTGCAGCAGCAGTTTGAACAAACGCAAAATACCTGGCAGGCGCAGCTACCGTTGTTAGAGCAGTATTTGCAAGCCGGTGATTTATTAAAAGCGGAGTCTGCATTAAAAGTTTTACAGCGATTGGCGCTCAATCCTAAAAAAACGCAGCAGTTACAAGGTCTGTCACAGCGCTTAATTGAGCTGAAAGATTGGCAAGGTTTTGCTGAGTTGCCCAAAAAACAGCAATTAATAGAGGCGATTCAACAGTTGGTGGATAAGCCGTTGCCAGTCGAACAACAATCTCAGCGTATCAAAAATTTGCAAGCGCAATGGCAAATGCTCAATGTCAGTGAACATCATGCGTTGTGGCAGCAATTTAAAAATTTGGCGGACATTGCTTATCTGCCTTGCCAACAATTTTATGCGGCGCAAAAACAGCAGCGCTTGGAGAATGCCAAAACGCGCGAGATATTATGTGCGCAGTTAGAACAATATATTGCTGAGCATGATTGGGCCAAGGCGGATTGGGCAAAGGTTAGACAAACTCAACAGGTCGCCAAACAATCGTGGCGTGCCGCTTTTCCGATCGAACGCCATCTCTCTTCAGCCTTGCAAAAACGCTTTGATGCAGTTATGCAGCAGTTGCAAGCGCGGCAGGATGATTTTCAGCGGCTGCAAGTGCAAAGACGTCAACAGCGTCAGCAGTTAATTGAAGAGAAGGCCGCAAAGCGTCAGCAGCAGTTGGCGCTCGCCGCGCAGCAAAAACAACAAGAGCAGGAGCGCCAAGCAAAACAGCAAGCGCAACAATTGGCGCAGCAACAGCAGCGTCAGCAATTAGAGCAATCCTATTTACTGCGTTTACAGCAGCATGTTGATGGGGGCGTTAGCACGCTAGAAGATGAGCAGAAAAAAAATGAAGATGAACAACAAAAGCGCAGTCTCGTGATTCGTCTTGAAATTCTGGCCGGACTGCCTTCGCCAGACGATGAACAAGCTCTGCGCATGCAAGTGCAGGTTGAGCGTCTGGCAAAAAATTTTCAGGCCGCTGGATCGAAGTTAGCGCCGCATCATGAGTGTGTCGAGCGATGGTGCGAAGGTTTGCGGATGTCAGCGGCACACCATGATTTATTAGCGCGTATGCAACTGGCCTATCAGCAATATTCGGTACAACATTACGCTTCCGAGCATCACTCTTCTAAACAATGATTCATAGCTCGTGAAGGTAGCGCTTCTTTTGGTTGACCAATGGGTTTAGCGGGAACGCCGGCCACGGTGGTGTGTGGGGCGACTTCGTGCAGGACAACACTTCCGGCTGCGATTTTGGCGCCTTCGCCGACACGCACATTACCCAGGATTTTTGCGCCGGCACCAATTAATACGCCGCGACCGATTTTGGGATGGCGATCACCGATCACGTTACCTGTGCCACCTAAGGTAACGGAATGCAGCATAGAGACATCATCTTCCACGACGGCGGTTTCTCCGATCACGATACCAGTCGCATGATCGAGCATAATGCCGCTGCCCAGACGTGCCGCTGGATGAATGTCCACACTGAGAACGGTGGAGATGCGGCTTTGGAATAACAAGGCAAGCTGGGGTTGTTGATCTTGCCACAGTGCATGGGCGATTCGATAACTTTGCAAAGCGTGAAAGCCTTTGAAGTACAGCAAGGGTGTGGAATAACAGCGGCAAACTGGATCACGCTCACGCACAGCAATAATGTCTTTTTCGCAGGCCAATACTAATTGCGAATTCTGCTGAAGCACATCATGGATGATGTCACGCAACACGCGCGCAGGTAATAAGCTGCTATCGAGAATGTTGGCTAAATGTTGACTCAGTGCTGCGGCGAGTGTGTCATGTTGCAAAATAGTGGTATTTAAGAAAGTGGAGAGAAGAGGTTCTTTAATCAGGTTTTTTTTCACTTCGGCGCGAATCAAATCCCAAGTGAGTGGTGGCAGTTCGGCAGTTGGCATACGGGCTCTTGCAAGCGACATTATCGTGCCATGGATTGTAGCATGTATTGTAAATTGATCGGAGTCCTGGCTCAAAACGGCTCACTTTGTGAGATAACTTTGCTAAAGTGAACTGTATGCGTATTCCGGTGTTTAGAAATTTCCCAATTAAATACAAATTAATTCTGGTGATTATGTTCACCAGTTTGCTGGGCTTGGTGTTGTCATCGGCGGCGATGGTGGCCTACGATTGGCATGAGGCGCAGCAGGCATTAATTAAAGAACAGCAGGTATTAGCGCAAGTCATTGGTCAACGCAGTAGTGCGGCTTTGGCTTTTAGAGACAAGCGTGGTGCGCAAGAAAATCTAGATGCTTTAAGTCAGCAAAAATCAATTGTGTTGGCATGTCTATATGACAGCAAAGGCCAAATGTTTTTAGCCTCACCTACCAGTGAAAACTGTCCTATTGGTTTAGAGATAAATAAACAGCAATTTAGTAACGGCTATCTGCATATTTACCATCAGATTGAACTCAATAAAAGGCTCATGGGTTCTCTGTATATACGGACTTCACTTGATTCTCTTGATCAAAAGCTACAGCGCTTTCTTTTGGTAACCTTCGGCATTATGGGGTTGGTGGTGCTGCTTATTTTCTTCATCACTTCTCGTGTGCAGCGCGTGATTTCGGCGCCAATTCATTTGCTCGGTGCAATCGCGCATAAGGTGTCTGAAGATAAAGACTACGCGCACCGTGCACAATATGAGAGTGAAGATGAACTTGGCATGTTGGTTAATTCATTTAATCACATGATGCAAACCATTGAAGAAGCACAAGCGGAATTAAAAAATTTAGCATTTAAAGATGCTTTAACTGGTTTGCCCAATCGCCGATTATTGATGCTGCATATGCAAACGCTGCTGCCGCAAGTGGCTCGCAGCGGCAAGTCGGCGGCCTTATTTTTAATTGATTTAGATGGTTTTAAAGCGGTTAATGATACGTTAGGTCATGAAGCCGGTGACTGGGTGTTGATTCAGGTCAGTGAACGATTGCAGAGCTGTTTGCGGGCCGGTGATCTGACTGCGCGTTTGGGCGGGGATGAGTTTACTGTATTGCTCACGGGGTGTGACTCAATAAGTTCAATACGTACTGTTGCTGAAAAGGTTTGTCATATGATCGATGAACCCATTTATTTTCAGGGTCAATTAGCGAAGGTTTCTGCGAGCATCGGTATCAGCATGGCGCCTTCTGACACGCTGGATCCGCAAGAATTAATGAAGTTGGCTGATGCTGCCATGTATGGAGCCAAGCATGCGGGTAAAAATGGTTTTGTGTTTGCCAACAGCAGCATGCAGCAACAGGCGCTCGAGGATCGGCTGGTTGATGAGCAGGTATTAATGGCCATTGAGCAAGATCGATTACATCTGTATGTGGACCCGCAATGTCGCTTAGAAAACAAAACGATTGTGGGTGGAGACATTCATTGTTATGAGCGATTGGGCTCGCAGGATCTGATGAACTGGGATGAAAAATTATTGGCCTGTGAAAGCAAAGAAGTTATTACGGCCATTAATCAATTTCTCGTGGAGTCGTTGCAGCAAGCTTGGATGGATGTTCCCGATGAGGCATTGAATAAGTTAGAAAGTTTAACGCTGCGCATTAGTTTTAAGCAATTTAATCATCCACAATTTATGGAAACTTTTATTCCTTTTGCACGGCAATTGAGCTTGCAAAACGTGCGTTTAATTTTAGCAATAGACGAAAAAGATTTGCAATCATTGCGCAATTTGAAAGGTAATTTTCAATTGTTGTTATCAGAATACAACATGTCATTAGCGGTTGATGTGATGGGGCTGGGCACCAGTTTTATTAGCCGGTGGCTTGATTTTTCTGTTGCGCAAGTACGTTTTAAATGTTTGCAGCGAGAAGCCCGTGTACAGGATAAAAAAATGCTAAGTCAGGCCAATGAATATCTTAATCAGGTCTTAGTTGAGTTATGCCAATATTTATTATGTGATACCGTGGTGATGAACTTGCTTGATGCGGATCAGCTAGAATTATTTACGCGTATCAACTGCAATTACGGGCAAGGTCTAGCACTTTCAGAAGTGATGCCGATACCGCGTTTTTTTAAAATGTTAAGCGAAGAAGTGCCTATTGGTATTGCAAGTGGCCAATAGCGACCTGCAATGATTGAAACTCCACGGACGTGGCTATGCAAGCGACTCACTATTTAAGCCAGGAAGATATAGGGCCACATCAATTGGCGGATTTACAAATTTTTTCGGATATGTCTGCGGAGCATCTACGACAATTTTTATCGATTTGCAAGATTTTTACTTATCAATGTACAGAAAAAATTATTACACAGGGTGTTCTGAAACCGTGGGTTTTTATTTTATTGCGCGGCAAAATCAGGGTATTGGTTAATGAAGTAGAAATCACTGTGCTGCATCAACGCAGTGATGTGTTTGGTGAAACACCGCTCATTTCAAGATCGCCCCCAACTGCAACAGTAGAAGCATTAACCGAGGTGAGTTGTTTGGCGATCGATGTGGTATTGCTGTCAGAGATTCATACCAAGGGTAATGAATTGTTTAATGCGTCATTTTATCGATACACGACTCGGTTATTGGTAGGGCGTCTGGCGCGTATGTCAGAAGAGCTGGCTTTGGTGAAAAGTGTATTTAATGCTTCGGTCGCGATTGGTAAAACCATTAGTAATCCATTATAAAAAAGCTGGATAGCCCTTGTTATATCCGTCGTGGTACATTTGCCTACCAATCGAATTTTATCAGTAACACATTTATCTGTATCAGGTTAAAGAAAGAGCGAATGCTATGACTCAGATATTATTAGATCACCTTAGCGTTTCGTCTCTATTAGACGCCATGGCGCAAGCTATTTTGCAGCGTTTGCAAGTGCGCCAACTGGCTTTAAGTCCAATTATGTTGGTAGGGATTCAAACTGGTGGTGTTTGGATTGCAGAGGCATTGCAGCAACGGTTACAGCAGGTGATGGAATTATTGCCGATGGGGCAATTGAACATCAATTTTTATCGCGATGACTTTAGCGAAAATGGTTTGCATCCACGCGTTCTGCCGTCAAACTTGGTCGCTGACATCGATCAAGTTCATGTGCTCTTGGTGGATGATGTGCTCATGAGTGGGCGCACAGTGCGCGCCGCTTTAAATGAATTATTTGACTACGGCCGTCCCGCCTCTGTGATGTTGGTGACTTTGATTGATCTGGATGCACGGCAATTGCCCATTCAAGCGGAGGTCGTTGGCAAATCGTTATCCTTGCTGCCTAAACAGCGAATAAAATTGCGCGGCCCGCAACCGCTCGTGATTGAGTTAGTTGATCAGGTTGAGCAGGTTAAAAAAGCGTGATGATGGATACTGCTAATCAACTCAATGCCCAGGGTGAATTACAACATCTGTTGACCATTGAAGGCTTGAATCGGCAGTTGATTCTGTCCATTCTGGATCGTGCCGAATCTTTTCTGAGTATTAGTGATCGCTCAGTAAAAACCGTCCCCTTGTTAAGAGGCAAGACGGTCGTCAATTTATTTTTTGAAAACTCGACGCGTACGCGCACCACTTTTGAGTTAGCAGCAAAACGCTTGTCGGCGGATGTATTAAATCTGAATATTCAAACCTCGGCGACTGCTAAAGGCGAGTCATTACTGGACACTTTAAAAAATATTGAAGCCATGTCGGCGGATATGTTCATTGTGCGGCATGCACAAAGTGGCGCTGCGCATTTTATTGCGCAACAAGTTGCACCCCATGTGGCGGTGATTAATGCGGGTGATGGTTGGCATGCGCATCCTACGCAAGCCTTGCTGGATATGTTTACCATTCGGTATTTCAAACAAGATTTTACGCGCTTAAAAGTCGCCATCGTTGGTGATATTTTGCATTCACGCGTAGCCCGCTCACAGATTCAAGCGTTATCGATTTTGGGCGTGCCCGATATTCGCGTGGTGTCACCACTGACCTTGCTGCCTCAGGCAGTTGCGACTTTGCCGGTAAAGGTTTGTACCAATTTACTCGAGGGTATCGAGGGCGTGGATGTGGTGATTTTATTGCGTTTGCAAAAAGAACGCATGCAAGCGGCTTATTTGCCAAATGGCGCGGAGTTTTTTCATACCTACGGTGTTACCGAACAAAAATTAAAGCTGGCAGCGCCAAATGCGATTGTGATGCATCCAGGCCCGATGAATCGTGGCGTTGAAATTGAATCGGCGGTGGCGGATGGTCCGCAGTCGGTGATTTTAAAGCAGGTCTATTTTGGTTTGGCGGTCCGTATGGCAGTACTAGCGATGACCATGGCTTCACGGCATCCGCGAGGATAAAAATGATGATAACCTCACCACAATTGGCGCATATATTTTTAGAAAGTGTTCGGGTGATTGATCCGACATCGGGGATGGATGGCGCATTTAATGTGGTTATTGATCAAGGAAAATTAAGTTATTTGGCGCCAGTGAGTGCAGGGCGTCCGCATGCGTCGGTGATTAAACCGGATATGCCGATTTATCCGGCGCAGGGGCTGTGGTTATGTCCGGCATTTACCGATTTGGCTTTTCACTTAACCGAGCCGGGTTTTCGACATAAAGCGCCTTTGGCGGGTGAATTATTGGCGGCTGCATCCGCAGGTTTTACGCAAGTGGTTGGCCTCCCTGCGACGCAACCGATTAATGATGCCCCAGCAGTTACCGGTATGTTGTTGTCTATGTCGGCTCAAATTGATCGAGCGGTGATTTTACCGCTGGGTGCTTTAACTGAACAATTGTTGGGTGAGCGCTTAAGTAGTTTACGGGCATTGCAGTTGGCGGGTTGTGTCGGTGTGACTCAAGATCAATCACCGATTGCCAATCCAGTCATTTTATTAAACGCTTACCGTTACGCCAAAACGTTTGATTTGACTGTATTTTCCTGTCCAGAAGATGCGCACTTCAGTCGGTTGGGTTGTGTGCATGAAGGTGTGATGGCCGCTCAGTTGGGTTTGCCGGCCATTCCTGCGGCAGCTGAAACCTTGGCGGTGGCGCGCGACATTGCACTGGTCAAAGCCACGGGCGTGCGCTTACATTTTTCACGAATTAGTTCAGCTGAGTCGTTGGTGTTGATTGCCGCCGCCAAAGCGCAGCGGTTACCGATTACTTGTGATGTGGCCATGTCACATTTGAGTTATGACGAAACGGCGATTGCTGCTTTTAATGCGTTATTTCATTTGCGGCCGCCATTGCGCTCGGCGGCAGATCGAGCGGCTTTAGTGACAGGATTGGTAACCGGTGTGGTCGATGTTATTTGCAGTGCGCATCGGCCACATGAGCCGGCGGCGAAGTTGGCACCGTTTGCTGAAACAGAACCTGGTATGGCGATGCTCGATACGTTTGTCCCTCAATGGTTGGCATTACCAGCGCAAGGTGTTTCTGTAGGCCGCCTGGTGGCAAGTGTTGCCAGTGCGCCGCAACAGGTTTTAGGACAAAAAGTGCATCAACTTATTATTGGCGAGTCGGTCAATTTAACTTTGTTAAATCCAACCTGTCGGTGGCGTTATGATGTGGATAGCGCAGCTTCCGCAGCCATTAACAATCCGCTGATGGGTGAATTGCTGCAAGGAAAAGTGTTGGCTACTTGGCGAATGGGTCAAGAAATTTACCGGGATGCTCGCTGGTAGAGTCGGTGTTTGCCTATACTCAATGAATTCATGAGCAAATAAAAGAATGTGCTGAGGTGATTATGCAGTTTGCTAAGATTGAACCGGATGATTTTATGCGCTTTCAAATGGGTGTGAAACCGGCGTATGCGCAGATCGAACAAACCCTGATTGATATTGGCGGCGCAGGTTTAGCAGGCAGTGAATATAAAGCCAAAGTATTGCAGTTAGCTGGTTGGAAATATGGTAAATTAGTGTCTTTTGGCGCGCACCCCGAAATCGCGGCGACGGCATTTAATGTGGTGCGTTTAGTTTTAGAGAGTACGCAAGAGAAAGGCGCAGTGTTACAACAATTACAGACGCCTTCTTAATAAAACATTTATCTTCAATCAATCACGCTCAATACTTCAGTTGCTTATCCGTGCGTAGTATCCACTGATTAGATCAAGCCCTGATCACGGATCGCCCGATCATTGATGTCAATCGTCAAATCCTTAGAAAAATTTTCATATTCTCGCAGCGTTTCTTCTGGGGTTTGTTTGCTACCCAGTTTAATCATTAAGCGTAGGTCATTGGGGGCATCTGCATACCCGATGGCATCTTTATAAGTAATGCTGCCTTCCTCATAAGCATCAAATAAAGCTTGATCGAAAGTTTGCATGCCAATTTCGCGCGATTGCACCATACGTGATTTCAGTAAATGAACGTCCCCTTTACGAATATGCTCAGCAATTAAAGGACTATTGATCATAATTTCAATGATGGCTTTACGGCCTTTGGTATCTTTAGTGGGCATTAATTGTTGCGCCAAAATTGCTTTTAAGTTAAACGATAAAGCCATCCAAATTTGTTGTTGCTGCGCGGCGGGAAAAAAATTGAGTACACGATCCAATGCTTGGTTGGCGTTATTAGAGTGTAAGGTAGCCAGTACCAGATGGCCTGTTTCTGCAAAAGCTAAAGTGTATTCCATGGTTTCGCGGGTTCGAATCTCGCCAATCATAATGACGTCCGGCGCTTGACGCAGAGCGTTCTTCATTGCAACTTCATATGAGTCAGTGTCTAAGCCCACTTCACGCTGGGTGATAATGCAGCCGCCATGCCGGTGCAGATATTCGATTGGGTCTTCAATGCTAACAATATGGCCTTTACTGTTGTTATTACGATGGCCAATCATGGCTGCTAACGAGGTTGATTTACCCGTACCGGTGGCACCGACCACTAATATAATGCCGCGCTTTGTCATCGAGAGATCTTTAACGATGGAAGGTAAACCTAAGTCATCTAGGGTAGGAATATGGGTTTCAATGCGACGTATCACCATGCCGATTAAATTACGTTGATAAAATGCACTGACTCGAAAGCGACCTATCCCTCGCGCACTCAAGGCAAAGTTAGCTTCACGCGAATTAAAAAATTCTTTGCGCTGTTTTTCTGTCATGAGACCAATGACAGTTTCACGGGTTTTTTCTGGAGTTAAGGCTGTTTTGCTAACCGGAACGATAGTTCCATTGACCTTCATGCTCGGTGCAACACCGGCGGTAATAAATAAATCGGAACTGCCTTTTTCTACCATCATTTTTAAGAGGTCTTCAAATTCCACAATATCTCCTCAATCACTGAAATAAGTTATTGCTTTAGCGTGTGATCAGATGCTGTCGGGATTTTTGGCTTTTTCTTTGGCAGCGTCACGAGTGATCACACCTTGTTTTAATAAATTGGAGAGGCACTGATCCAGGGTTTGCATGCCAATGCTGGCGCCGGTTTGAATGGCGGAGTACATCTGTGCAACTTTATCTTCTCGAATCAGGTTGCGAATAGCAGGCGTGCCAATCATAATTTCGTGCGCGGCAACTCGGCCGCCGCCGATTTTTTTCATCAACGTTTGCGAAATGACGGCTTGTAAAGATTCGGACAGCATCGAACGTACCATAGCTTTTTCAGCAGCAGGAAAGACGTCTACTACCCGGTCAATGGTTTTAGCGGCTGAGGTGGTGTGTAAGGTTCCAAATACGAGGTGACCGGTTTCTGCAGCAGTTAACGCTAAGCGTATGGTTTCAAGATCTCGCATCTCGCCGACGAGAATAATGTCGGGGTCTTCCCGTAATGCGGAGCGCAGTGCTTCCGCAAAGCCATGAGTATCTCTATGCACTTCGCGTTGGTTAAGTAGGCATTTTTTACTTTCATGCACAAATTCGATTGGATCTTCGATGGTGAGAATGTGATCGTAGCGATTGTCATTGACGTGATCGATTAATGCAGCCAAGGTGGTGCTTTTGCCTGAGCCGGTGGGGCCGGTGACCAGTACGAGTCCGCGTGGATAATGGGCGATGTCACGGAAGACTTTGCCAAGACCCAGATCATCCATGCTCAACACTTTGGAGGGAATGGTACGAAATACCGCGCCAGCACCGCGATTCTGGTTAAATGCATTGACCCGGAAACGGGCGATACCGGGAACTTCAAACGAAAAGTCAGTCTCCAGAAATTCCTCGTAATCTTTGCGTTGCTTGTCATTCATGATGTCATAAATTAAACCATGCACTTGTTTGTGATCCATAGCTGGCAAATTGATACGACGCACATCACCATCAACGCGAATCATGGGGGGCAAGCCAGCGGAAAGATGTAAGTCGGATGCTTTATTTTTAGCGCTAAACGCCAATAATTCCGTTATATCCATAGTTTTGCTATCCTGCGCTGCGTTTTCGATTTTTGAGCAAAATGCTATTCGTTAAAATTACGATTAATCAAAGATGTTAGTAATCAATAGTAGCAGCTCAAGTGCGGACTGCTGCAAGAAGCGTAATGACAAATTTGACAGATAGTGCGGTGATTTGACGGATAGTACGGTGAATAGTGCGGTGAATAGTGCGGGGAATTAAGTTGAGTGAATTCGGTGGGTTGTGTGAAACAGCGCAAGCGACAGCTGCTTTATCTGCGCGGTTACAGCAGACGCGTCAACGTATTGCGTCGGCTTGTCAGCTTTCGGGTCGTGATCCAGCGCAAGTCAATTTACTAGCCGTCAGTAAAACACAGTCAGCGCAAAGTGTTGAAGCATTAGTTGGTTTGGGCGTAGATCAGTTCGGTGAAAATTATTGGCAAGAAGCACATGCCAAGCAGGTTGCGCTGCATCCTTTGGCCATCACCTGGCATTTTATTGGGGCTTTGCAAAGCAATAAAGCAAAAGTGATCGCACAAAATTTTGCGTGGGTGCATAGTGTGGGCTCCCTTGCCATGGCAGAAAAACTCAGTGCGGCGCGTGATCCCCAAGCGGCGCCTTTGCAAGTGTGTGTGCAAGTGAACTTGGATCAAGAAATCAGTAAGCAGGGTGTTGCGCCCGAGGCATTGGATATTACTTTGCAGCGCATCATAATGCTGCCGCACATGCGTTTGCGTGGTTTAATGTTGTTGCCTGCAAAAGAGCAGGTATCGACAGAGCGGTTAGCACGTTTTACGCAGTTGGCCGATTTGTTGGCAAGAGCCAACGCGCGTTATGCCAGTTTGCAACATCCGCTGGATACCTTGTCGATGGGTATGTCTGAAGATTTAGAGTTGGCGGTGGCGGCAGGCAGCAATTGGTTGCGCATTGGGTCGGCGTTATTTGGTCCACGACTGAATACCTGAAAATTAATGCACAATAAAATTAAAAATAATTTGAAGGAATACAGTATGAGCGCGTGGCAAGGCATTCGAATCCATATCATTGGTGGCGGCAATATGGCGTCCGCTTTAATTGGCGGCATAATTGCGGATGGACTATTGCCATCCGCACTCTCTGTGAGTGATAGCAATGCGACAGCACGAGTCCGCATACAAGCGTTCGGTATAAAAGTAAGCGCTGATAACGTGGATGGGTTGGAAACAGCAGATGTAGTGATTGTTGCTGTTAAACCACAAGTTATGCGTGAGGTATTAACGTCGATCCAGACGCAATGGCCCAAACCTTATCCGTTGTTATTGTCCATTGCCGCCGGTATTGATGTTGCCACCTTGGTTGCGCTTACCCATCCACAAATGCCTGTGGTGCGGGCAATGCCCAATACGCCGGCACTGGTACAGCAAGGCGCTACCGTATTATTTGCCAATGAATGGGTAACGCCGCGCCAGCACAGTTTAGCTTTTGCGGTCGCTAGTGCAGTGGGTCGAGCGTGGTGGATCGAGGATGAACTACAACTGGATGCGGTCACGGCAGTGTCTGGCAGTGGGCCTGCTTATTATTTTTTATTGATGGAAGCGATGATAGCCGCTGCCGTGCAATTGGGGCTTTCCGCCGAGCTGGCGCGTGATTTGGTTTTGCAAACCGCACAAGGTTCGGCGCAATTAGCCGTGCAACGTTTTCAACAACAAGGTACATTGCCCGCAATCTTGCGTGAACAAGTGACCTCGCCGGGTGGCACTACGGCGGCGGCTTTGCAAGTGCTGATGGAAAACCAGTTTACTGGCATGGTGCAGAAAGCGATTGTTGCTGCGAATGCGCGTGCTGCCGTATTACGCCAATAAAAGGCGCGCTAATAATGGCTTTAATCAAATAAATGAGATTGACGAAGGATCAATGACCATGAACACTACCGGTGCGACCCAGTTTTTAATTCAAACTTTATTTGATCTGTATGCCTATGTCGTGTTGGCACGCGTGCTGTTGCAAGCGGTGCGAGCTGATTTTTATAATCCGGTCTCTCAATTCGTGGTGAAAGCCACCGATCCGTTACTGCGGCCGTTGCATCGTATATTGCCGTTACGACCGATTGATGTCGGTGGTTTACTGGTTTTTTTTCTGGTGGTGCTGATTAAGTTTGGCCTACTGGTTTTTATGGTATCGAAACTATCCCCAAGCTTGTCTGTATGGTTGATTAATACGTTGTTTAATTGTTTCGGAATCGTGGTCAGTTTTTACACCTATGCCATTTTCATGTTGGTCATTTTTAGCTGGATTCAGCCGGGCAGCTATAATCCGCTGTCGTTAGTGCTCCACCAAATTACGGAGCCCCTGATGGCGCCTGTGAGGCGGATTGTGCCTGCGGCGGGTGGCATTGATTGGGCTCCAATGGTCGTGTTGTTATTACTTTATCTGTTGAGGATTTTATTTAATTTGCCGTAGTTCAGGCTTGCTTTTTTCAGGAGCTGCGAGAGTTGTCTAATGATCATTGCGGGGGCTATGCTGATATTACCTATCAGCATGAGGTGAGCATATGACTATTAACGCGCAATCGTTATTAACTATTTTGCGACCATCAATGCAGGTAGATGCTTCCCCGGGTATTCCCAATCTGCTTTTGCAGCCCTTTCTGAGCGATCCATATTTGCAGTTGGCGTTACAGCAATCGGTTGTTGCCAAACAATCTTTACAGCAACAGATTCAATCTGCCTCAATCCCAAACATATTTGAAGTACCCGAAGCAGAGGCAATAAGGGTGCTGCAACAGGGATTCCAAAACTTTTATCCATCGACTTCATCGACACCATTTATTCCACTGGCCGCGCAAGGTTCGTGGATTATCTCCAGTCATGGTGGTGTGTTTCTAGATGTCGGGGGCTATGGCAAAGATCCACTGGGGCATGGTCCAGCGGCATTACAAGCCGTTTTGGCTGAGCCGCATGTGATGATGAATGTGATGACCGCACAGCCAGTGCAGTGGCGTTTGCAGCAAGCGTTAGCGCAGGCAATCGGTTTATCATCCGTCGATTTTAAAATTCAAATGCTTAATAGCGGATCAGAAGCCGTTGAGTTGGCTTTGACTTATGTCGAGCGCAGAATGCAGCAATTAGGTCAGCAATCCAAGTCGCAAGCCAATGAATATTGGCTGATTAATTTTCGGGGCAGTTTTCATGGACGCACTGGGCGAGCTGCTCGCGTTTCCCATTCCACGCAATTGGCGTATCAACAGGCCGGTTTAGATAGCACGACACCCTACCAAATTAAAACCCTCGAAATGAATGATGGTGTCGCGCTGCAAGCTTTATTTGCACAAGCCCAGCAGCAAGAAGCACAGATTGTTGGCATGATCATCGAAATGGTACAGGGCGAAGGTAATCCTGGTGCAGCAGTAACGCCCGAATATTATCGTTTGGCCAGTGCGATGTGTCAGCAAGTGCAAGCTTTGTTAATGGTGGATTCAGTGCAAGCCGGTTGGCGTGCTTACGGCACCTTCAGTCCGTTGAGCGCACCAATTTTCCAAGCATTACCAAGACCAGACATTGAAATATTTTCCAAGGCCATTCATGGTGGGATTTATCCATGCTCACTATTGGTGCTGGGCAAGGCCGTGGCGGCGAGCTTTCAACGCGGCACCTACGGCAATACCATGACGGCAAATCCAAAAGCCTGCGAGCTCATCATTCGTATGTGTGAACTCATGACGCCCGCCGTGCAAGCTAATGTACAAGCACGTAGTGCGCAGTGGTTGGCCAGTTTGCAGCAGTTGCAACAAGGCTATCCACGGATTATCGAACGCGTGCAAGGTACCGGGTTGTTATTGTCGATCAAAATTCGTCGTCGACAAGACCAAAGCTTGGTTTGGCCGGTGATGGGTGAACAGGGGTTAGAGCGCTTGTGTCGCCAGCAAGGCTTGAATGTCATTCATGGTGGCCAGGATGATTGCTTGCGATTTACGCCCGCATTCACCATGACAGAACAACAGATTCAGTTGGCAATGGTTTTACTCGCACAAGTTTTTGGTCAACTCGGTGAGATCTGTTAGTCTTAGCAGCTTATTTTTCTTTCCTTGATTTATTGGCTGAGAGTAATTGGATTGACTGGAAATTTCCCGCCCAATAGCGTGGGTGTTGTCGCGACTCAGTTCTATCATTCTCAGACGCCTTTGGCGTTGGCGTGTGGTCGAAGTTTGCCAAACTTTACGCTTGCCTACGAAACCTATGGCGAATTAAATGCCAGTAAAAGCAATGCTATTTTAATTTGCCATGCTTTAAGTGGCCATCAGCATGTTGCCGGTTATCACGATGCGGCCGACACTAAGCCCGGTTGGTGGGATCTGTGTATCGGCCCTGGAAAACCCATTGATACGCGCCGATTTTTTGTGGTCTGCTCGAATAATCTCGGTGGTTGTCATGGCAGTTCCGGGCCAACGCAGTTGCGTCCCGATGGTGAACAACTCTGGGGGCCGGATTTCCCAATTGTCACCGTGGAAGACTGGGTGCAAGCACAAGCGCGTTTAGCAGATTTTCTCGGTATCGAACAATGGGCGGCAGTGATTGGCGGCAGTCTTGGTGGCATGCAGGCACTGCAATGGTCAATGGCGTTTCCTGCGCGATTGCGGCATGCAATTGTGATCGCTTCAGCGGCTAAGTTATCTGCTCAAAATATTGCTTTTAATGAAATTGCGCGACAAGCGATTATGTCGGATCCAGATTTTCATCAAGGGCGTTATTACCAGCATGGTGTGTTGCCCAAAAAAGGGCTGATCTTAGCGCGGATGTTGGGCCATGTGACCTACTTGTCCGATCATGCCATGCGGCTCAAGTTTGGACGTGAATTACAACAGGGCCAATTTAATTTTGATTTTAATGCTGAATTTGCCGTCGAAAGTTATTTGCGCTATCAGGGCGAAGTGTTTTCAGAAATTTTTGATGCCAACAGTTATTTGCTGATGACCAAGGCCTTGGATTATTTTGATCCGGCACGTGCGCATCATGATCAACTGGCCGATGCATTGGCGTGTGCGCGTTGTCAGTTTCTTACGGTTAGCTTTTCTTCAGATTGGCGATTTGCGCCAGAGCGTTCTCGGGAAATCGTCAATGCATTGGTCAAGGCCCGCAAGGCAGTGAGCTATGCGCAGATTGAAGCGGCGCAAGGTCATGATGCATTTTTATTAAAAGTGCCGCGCTACTTGCAGTTACTCACGTGTTATTTAAATACGGTGGTCACATCATGCTAAGGGCAGATTTGTTGGCGATTGAACGTTGGATAACGCCCAATACCCAGGTGCTGGATTTGGGCTGTGGTGACGGCGCGTTACTTGATTATTTGCAACAACATAAAAAAGTGCAGGGGTATGGTTTGGAAATTGATGCGATTAATATTGAGCATTGTATTAACCGTGGCGTCAATGTGATCGAACAAAATCTCGATGAAGGCTTGAGTAATTTTTCGCAAGATCAATTTGACACCGTGATCATGACACAAGCTTTGCAAGCGGTGAAAAACCCGCAGCAGTTGCTACAAGAAATGATGCGCATTGCCCAGCGCGGTATTATTACTTTCCCCAACTTTGCGTATTGGCGGATTCGTTTTCAATTGTTGTTTAACGGGCGTATGCCCATGTCAAAATCCTTGCCCTATCACTGGTACGACACTCCGAATATTCATCTGTGTACCTTTACGGATTTTGAAGACTTGTGTCGACAATTAAACTTACGCGTACTCAATCGCCGCGTGGTCGACAACCGTTATCAGCGGGATGGTTTAAGTCGTTTGTGGCCGAATTTTTGGGGTGAAATTGCGCTTTATCATGTGAGTCGGTAGGGGATATGGCCAACATTACTGATTTGCTTGCTCAGCCAGAAGGGAAAACTTTAGAGTTTAAGCGGGATTTATCCTCACCTCTACCCATTTTAAAAACACTCGTGGCCTTTGCGAATACAGCAGGTGGGCGTTTGGTTGTGGGTGTTGCAGATGACAAGCGTGTGTTGGGTGTGAGTAGCCCTTTAGATGAAGAAGAGCGATTAAGTAATTTAATTGCCGACTCCATTACGCCTCGATTGGTGCCGAATATCGATTTGATTACGTTTGATGGTAAAACGTTGTTAGTCGTTGATGTGTATGTGAGTAACGCTCGACCCCATTTTTTAAATAAAGACGGTGCACAGCAGGGCGTCTATGTGCGGCTTGGCTCTAGCAATCGTGCAGCAGATGATTCACTCATTGCAGAATTACATCGTTCTGTTGAGGGCGTGGCTTTTGATGAAATGCCTATGCCTAATTTATCAGTTTCCGATCTCGACCTACCCGCAGCGCAAGCCGCATTTGGCAATGACCGGCAGTTAAATGAGCAAACCTTGTTAACGCTGAAATTGCTGATACCACAGCAAGGTCGTTTAGTACCTACCAAAGGTGCCATATTGTTATTTGGCAAACACCGTACGCAATATTTCTCTGATGCTTGGATTCAATGCGGTCGTTTCTTCGGTAACCAAAAAATCGATATTTTTGACCACGTGGATATTGACGTGCCACTACCCCAGTCCGTTGATGAAGTGATGTTGTTTCTCAAAAGACATGCGTTTCGTAGTGCCGATGTATCTGAAGTCCGTCGCAAAAATGTGTGGAGCATCCCGCTGAGTATTTTGCGAGAAGTTATCATTAACGCCTTGGTGCATAGTGATTATTCGCAACGTGGCGCCCCCATCAGAGTTGTTTTCCTGGATGATCGTATCGAAGTTGAAAGCATGGGAATTTTGCAGCCTGGTCAAACCATCGAAGAGATGAAGCAAGGCGCATCGCGCATTCGTAATCATGTGATTGCCCGCGTTTTTCGAGAAACTAATCTGATCGAGCAATGGGGTACCGGTGTGCCTCGTATTTTTGAAGAAGCGAAAATTCAGGGGCTTAAAGAGCCCAGTATTGAAGAAGTAGGCATGCGCGTGCGATTTACGGTGTACCTCGCCAATCGACATACGATTGAAAAAGGAAATCAAGGGGCCCAGTTAGGGGCCCAGTCAGGGGCCCAGTCAGGGGCCCAGTCAGAGCAAATACTTGCTGCTTTGTCAGCAGCGCCCTTGTCTGCTACCGAGCTGATGGCGGCGTTGGGCTTGGAAATCAAAACTGGTGCATTTAAACGCGCCATTAAAGAGTTGATGGTGCGAGGGTTGATCGCGTATACCATTCCCGATAAACCCAATAGTCGCGTGCAAAAATATCAATTGGTAAAAAATGATTAAAAGACAAATTTAAAGTTATTGATAGGAATCGGAAATCACTATGTTAAAAAAGTTAGTTCTCGCGTCGCACAATCTGGGTAAAGTGGGTGAAATCCAAGCACTGCTAGCCGACTATCCACTCGCGCTGATTGGCCAGGGTCAGCTAGGTATCGAAACTGTACCGGAAACCGGATTATCTTTTGTCGAAAACGCCTTGATCAAAGCCTACCATGCGTCTGCGCAAAGTGGTTTATCCGCCTTGGCGGATGATTCCGGTTTGATTATTGATGCTTTAGAGGGTGAGCCTGGCATTTATTCAGCACGTTATGCCGGTGAAAATGCCAGCGATCAGCAAAATATCACCGCCGTGCTGGATGCCATGCGAGCGCGTGGTATTGAAGAAAGCCCTGCACGTTTTTGTTGTGTGCTGGCGTGGGTAAGATTTCCAAAAGATCCTTTACCTGAAGTGTTTCGCGGCGTGTGGGAAGGTCGTGTGACCTTGCAACAAAGTGGTGCTAAAGGTTTTGGATATGATCCGATTTTTATCGATCCACAACACAACTGTAGTGCGGCCGAGTTGCCGGAAGCCATTAAAAATCAATGCTCGCATCGCGGTCAAGCCATGCAGCAGCTTAAAGCCGCGCTTAGCAGTGGGGCCTTGTCAAATGAATTGAGGGTAGTCGCTTGTTGATCCCGCTGATCGTTAACTGTAACTCCTGTGCAGTTTTCTGCGCACATAAGCGTAGAAGCCCCCACTTTTTTGCCCGATAGACTCCCTCAATGTGCCTCATCCCAATTCTGCCCCTGCCCGTAATCGACCAATAAAGGTACGGCGAGTGACATGACGGATTGCATCAGTGGCGGGACGTTTTGGATGACTTGCGGTAATTCATTGTTGGGGACTTCTAAAACCAATTCATCGTGGACTTGCATAATAATGCGGGTATTGAGGTTGGAGTGGATAATCCAGTGATCGACGGCGATCATGGCTTTTTTGATGATGTCCGCAGCAGTGCCTTGCAGCGGGGCATTGATGGCGGCACGTTCGGCGGCTTGTTGCAGGGCTTTGTTGTTGGCGTTGATGTCGTTGGTGTAGAGGCGGCGGCCCAGCAGGGTTTCGACATAGCCTTGTTGATGCGCTTGCTCGCGGATGCGCTGCATATAATGTTTGACCCCGGTATAGCGGGCAAAATATTGATCGATGTAGGCTTGCGCATCATACCGTGAAATTTGTAGCTGCTTGGATAAACCAAATGCGCTCATGCCGTAAATTAAACCGAAATTGACCGCTTTGGCGTTGCGTCTTTCTTCGGTGCTAATTTCCTCAATGGATTTCCCCAATACTTCGGCGGCGGTGGCTTTGTGAATATCTTGGCCTTGGTTGAAGGCACGGATTAGGGCGTCGTCTTCGGATAAATGCGCCATGATGCGTAATTCAATTTGCGAGTAATCACACGCCAGTAGCGTGTGTTCAGGTGGGGCAATAAACGCTTGGCGAATTTTTCGGCCTTCGGCGGTGCGAATGGGAATGTTCTGTAGATTGGGATCCGATGAAGACAAGCGCCCAGTTGCCGTCACCGCTTGATGATAGGAGGTATGAATACGCCCGGTGCGCGGATGTATCAGTTTCGGCAATTTATCGGTGTAGGTGGTTTTGAGTTTATGCAGGCTGCGATATTCCATCAACAAATGCGGCAGGGGGAAATCCAGTGCCAATTCTTGTAAGACAGCTTCAGCCGTGGAGGGCGCACCACCGGGTGTTTTTTTTAATACCGGCAATTTGAGTTTGTTATAGAGAATTTCACCCAGCTGCTTGGGTGATTCCAAATTAAATTCTTCACCAGCCATGGCAAATACGTGTTGTTGTAATTCGGTTAAGCGCTCACCCAAACTGGTGCTTTGTTCCGCCAGTTTACCGGCGTCAATACACGCGCCGGTGCGTTCAATGCGCGAGATGACATTTAATAACGGCATTTCTAACTGCTGTAATAAATCTTGTAATCGCGGTTGCTGCTGCAACTGCGGCCAAAAATACTGATGCAGTTGATGGGTGACTTGCGCATCTTCAGCGGCGTAAGGCGCGGCGTTTGCGATGTCAATCTGATTAAAGGTTTTTTGTTTGGCGCCTTTGCCGGCGACATCTTCAAAATGAATGGTTTGCCTTTGTAGATATTTTAACGCGAGGCTGTCCATGTCATGGCGCGTTGCCGTGGCGTTCAATACGTAGGACTCGAGCATGGTATCAAACGCAATGCCACGTAATTCGATGCCATGATTAGCAAAAATACTTTTATCAAACTTTAGGTTTTGACCAATCTTTGGTGGTGACTCGGATTCTAACAAGGGCTTTAAGTCGGCCAGCACTTGCTCACGATTGAGTTGCGGCGTGCTTTCATCGTGAGCTAGCGGAATATAGGCGACTTGCCCGGTGGGCAGTGCCAAGGAAATACCGACGATTTGTGCGCTCATATAGTCCAAGCCAGTGGTTTCGGTATCCACCACAACATAGTCGGCGCAGCGCAGTGCGGCTAACCAAGTTTGCCAAGTTTTAGGCGTGGTAATTAAATCAAATTCAATGGCGTTACTGGCTTGCTCAATCGCCGATAGCGCCATCGATTTATCCAATTCTGCGGTTAAGAATTTTAGCTCTAAGTCTTGATAAAACTGACGCAATACATCGTTATCCGCTGCTTGCTGTACCAGCTCATTAAGCGGCGGTAACGGCACGTCAATGCGAATGGTGGCCAGCTCATAAGAAATTAAGGCTTGTTCGTGATGTTCGCGCAGCTTCTGTTGCAAGGCTTTACCGCCACGCAACCCCATAAACGGCACCTGCTCGAGCTTTTTATACATCTGCTCGAGACCGCCGAGATTATTAAGCAGCAGCACAGCTGTTTTCTCACCAACTCCGGGAATGCCGGGGATATTGTCCGATTTGTCGCCCAGCAAGGCGAGATAATCAATAAAGCGTTCTGGGCCAATGCCGAATTTTTTTTCAATCTCGGCGGCATCTAACCAGTGATCATTCATTGAATTAAATAACACAATGCGATCGGTCACCAGTTGTGCAAAATCCTTGTCGCCAGAGGAGATCACCACAAATTCACCTGCCGCTGCCGCCTGCGTGGCCAGCGTACCGATCACATCATCGGCTTCGACTCCAGTTTCAATCAACAGCGGCAATCCCATCGCACGAATGATGGCTTGCAGCGGTTCGATTTGACAGGCCAACTCTTGCGCCATCGGTGGACGATTGGCTTTATACGCGGAGTAGCGTTCGTGCCGAAAGTTTTTACCTTTGGCATCAAACACCACAATCATTTGTTTGGGGTTCAATTGCTGCTGAATTTTTTTCAGCATGGACAACACGCCTTTAATCGCGCCGGTTGGTTGGCCAGTAGAAGTACTGAGCGGGGGCAGCGCATGAAATGCGCGAAATAAATACGCTGAACCATCGACTAAAATAATCGGAGGTTGCGGCAAAGTGATCGCTTGGGTCATAGTATCCGCTCAGTTTTTTTTGGATTGGATTAGGTGGTTGCATCGTATGGCTGTTTTTACGCCGGTAAGCTTCGCTGAAGTAAACGAGCTACTGGCTGAGTATTCGCTCGGACCTTGCCAACAATTCGCGCCTGCCACCTCGGGTATCGAGAATACCACTTATCTGCTTACCACCCAATCCACTTTCAGTACCGTACCACGCGGTTTGGTGCTCACGTTATTTGAAATGCTGAGCGCGGCCGATATTGATTTTTATGCCCAGCTGCTCACTTTTCTACACGCCCAACAGTTACCAGTCCCCTTGCCTTTGGCGCATCCCACCCGCTGCTATCGCGAATCGCTTAATGGCAAACCGGCTTTGTTTTTGACTAAGCTTGACGGCAAGCACCTGACCACACCTGCTGATATTCATGCCGAGCAAATCAGTGTTTTTCTAGCTCAGTTGCATCTTTGTACCGCAACTTACCCGCTCCAGCGCATCAATCCGCGTGATTTTAATTGGATTCAACAACAAAAATTACTTCTAACAGCGGAGGATGCCGCTTTATTCAAACGCTGTACTCAACAACTCGAACCTATTTTTTCTGAATTTTTACAACTACCTTCGGCGCTCATTCATGGTGATTTGTTTGTCGATAATGCGTTATTTGTGGATGATACGCTAAGCGGTGTGATTGATTTTTATAATGCCCACACTGGCCCTGCTTTATGGGATTTGGCCATTGCGGTGTTAGCCTGGTGCAGCGATCATCAGGGCCAAGTTAATCCGCATCGCATGCAATTGATGCTCGCTGCTTATCAGGGTGTGCGAACCCTCACCGTTGCTGAACAAAAACATTGGTTTAATTTATTACAATATGCGGCACTACGATTTTGGGTTTCGCGTCTACTTTTTTGGCAAGATGCCGCAACGCCTTTGCAAAAAATGTCTACAGGATTGCGCCAACAAAAAAATCCGCAGCAATTTAAAAATCTTCTGCTTTCGCTCATCGAAAAATAATCTGCCTATACTAAACAGACGGGTTACCCATAGGGTTGCCACTTAAGCGACAGGCTCAATCGATAAGGACATCGTATGAAAGCCCTCTTTGCACCTTACGTTGCCATGAATGACCTTTTTATCCATGACAATGAATCCTTAACTGACGTTGTTATGGATGGTGATCATTCAACGCCTGTATTTTTGAATAGAGCCCTCATGACTGACCGCGTTGCACATGCCATGTTGCGATCGCAACGCAACGGTCAGCGACTTTTATTGTGCTGTATCGACGTAGACCAACAACTCACTTTGCATGACGTCTATGGTGATGAGGGTATCCGCGAATTACTTGCGCAAATCGGCAGGCGAATTCAAGGGGTTTTACGTGCGGTCGATTCACTTGGCCAATTGCATAATCGTACTTTGGCATTATTGCTCGAAGGTATCGAGGATTGGCAAGATGTTGATACCGTCTTACAAAAAATCCTGAAGTGCTTTGTGCACCCCGTCATCATTGATGAACAAAGTCATACCATCACGGCGAGAATTGGCGTCACTGAGTTTGATGGCTCGTCTAACATGGAAACCGCCGAGTTGTTTGAGCAAGCTGAGTTTGCCTGCTATCGTGCGCGTCGCCGTGAAAGCGTTGTTAAGGAATGGCATGGCGGTGAAGGCGCTGCTCCTGTGAGTGAAGGACATGGATATGCTTTTTTCGGCGGCCATTTGCTGGCACGTAATTCCGTCCAAAAACTATTGGCAAGAAGCATAATGGACGGTTTTAATCGCAACGAGTTTGCGGTGCATTTTCAACCAGTAATACAACTGGAGCAACCCGCTTGTTATGCGATTGAATCCCTGATGCGCTGGCATCACCCGAAGGCGGGTAACATTTTGCCTACTATGTTCTTGCAATTACTGGAAGAAAATAAGCTCACCAAAAACGTCGGCGACCGCATGATGCAGCTGGCTTGTCAAACGTGGCAACAGCTCATTAAAAACGGCAAGATTACTGCTGATGTCAAACTGTCGTTAAACATCCATCAAGATCAAGTTGATCACGCAGATTTTATTGCCTCAATCAAAAACCTACTGTCCACTTTTAACATCGCTGAAAAACAATTGATTTTGGAGTTTAAAGGTAAAACCCTGATGCAACCCACAAGCAATGATGGGTTTGGCATCATTGCTAAATTACAACAATTGCAGGAACTCGGTGTGCTGATTTGCGTGGATAATTTTGGTGAGCTAGATGCGCCTTTGATGTGCCTACAAAAATTACCGCTTGATATCATTAAGCTGGCCCACGAGCTGGTCAACGACATTGAAACTTGCCCACATCATTTATTATTGATCAAACACATGCGGATGCTTTGTCAGCAATTGAATATCGAGATGATCGTACAAGCAGTTGATAACGCGGAAAAAGCAACCAAGCTCACTCAGATTGGCTGCACGCTGCTGCAAGGCAATTATTTGGGCGAGGCTTCGGCCGCAGCGGATTTAAAAACCGTTTGGTGTCAAGGGGTTTGCTAATGAATGATGTAAAATTCACATTAACCCGTTCGGTCAATAAGCAACGCGAACTACCGCCCAGCATTTTTAAAATTAAACTTTCACCGGCTATCTTTGCTGCGGTTTAAGCATTTAGCGTAAGCAATTTTCTAGTTTTTCTAAATTCTGCTGTATAAAACCTAAGTAATATGATTGATCAACCAACGGATAATCACTGGCAGAAAATAAATCCAGCGTTGCAGTTTTGATAGGCGGCGCTAAATGGGTACTAATTTTTGGCCACCACGGATCGAGTGATTGTGTCTGTAAATAACAAACAATTGGCGAGTGCTGGAGCTGCTGACGCATGTTCCATAACTGTTGAACACCAGGTTCGTGTTCATGATCCGAGGTAATGGCGAGCGTCTGTGTTAATCCAAAAAACTGTACCCAACTGCTAATCGCATCATGTTGAATGGCAAAGGGGCGTTTGCCCAGCGATAATAATCGAGCTTGCCAATTCTGCCAAAATTGCTGTTGAATTTGTTGCTGCTGGTGTGCTTGTGATGTTTTTTGCCAGCGTTCGCCCAAGATCGATAACATCTTGGTGACGGCTAATGGATCTAGCCAGAGATGAATTTCATCTGGTTGCGCAGGTGCCGGTTGATCGGCAACCCGTTCGGGATGATTGGCAAATAACGTAATCACTTTGCTGGCCGGTAATCGCTGCAGAGTACTAACCAACGCAGGCTCTTGATGCGCTCCCAACCACACCACCCAGTCGGCTTGCTGCAAGCGCGCTAACTGCACGGGTTGCCATTGAAAATGATGAAAGTCTTCGCTGCCCGCAATTAATACCCGCACCTTGGCCTCCGGCCATAAGTCTTTCACTAGGGTTGCTAAGGGCGCTATCGACACCAGTATGGTCGGCATTTGGCTGCTGGTTGTGGGTGCCTCCGTTATTGATGCACCTGTTATTAAGGCGTCCGCTATCGGTGCGTTCGTCATTTTGGCGGTCGTGATTTGAGCAAAAACGCTACTTGTGCCCGTTACCAACACAGTTATCCACAGAAAGCAGGGGAATAGGGGGCGCATAATCTGTGGATAAGCTGTGATTTGGGTGTACAACTTTAAGCAACGACTTATTTTTAGTGCTTGCATATCGACTCACCTTGATCTGTTTTAGAATACCGCCCTTATCGATGAGTCTACCTTGCATGTCAAGCTTAACCCGCGCACCTTTATTACAACTGCACAATCTTGGGCTTATCCTCGGCGGCCAACGCATTTTAAGCGCTATTTCCCTCGATGTATTTGCAAGTGAGATTGTTACCATCATTGGCCCCAATGGCGCGGGTAAATCCAGTTTATTAAAAATCATGCTCAGCACGCTTAAACCGAGCGAAGGACAGATGCACCAACAAGCCAAGCTCAGCATTGGTTATTTGCCACAACACTTTTTGCTAGAGCCAACGCTGCCGATTAACGTAGTGCGGTTTTTACGGTTAACCCATCAGCGGTTTTCGCATGAAGATGCCAGACGCGTGTTAAACGAAGTCGGCGCCAGCCTCTTGGCGGACAAAGCCATGCAGAGTTTATCCGGTGGTGAGTTGCAGAGGGTGTTGTTAGCACGCACCCTGCTGATCAACCCGCAGTTATTGATACTTGATGAACCGATGCAAGGCGTGGATGTGCGTGGGCAGGCACAGCTGTATCAATTGTTAACGCAAATTAAGCATCAGCGCGGTTGTGCGATTGTGCTGGTTTCACATGATCTGCATTTGGTAATGGCGTCTACTGACCGCGTGATTTGTTTGAATCAACATATTTGCTGCCAAGGCTCACCGCATAGCGTACAGCAGGATCCGCATTATCAAGCTCTGTTCGCGCCGGACACCTTAAATCAATTAGCGATTTACAGCCATCATCACGATCATGTTCATCATCTCGATGGGCAGGTGGTTGATGGGCACTTAGTGGATGCTCATGTTAATTGCGGCGCAAAGGATTAGCAGCCCATGTTTGCACTTTTACAATTTCTTTGGCCAACCTTAATCGCCGGTTTATGTTTGGCGTTGATCTGCGGACCCTTAGGCACCTTTGTGGTGTGGCGACGCATGGCTTATCTGGGTGATGCTTTAGCCCATGCGGCTTTCCTCGGCGTGGCGCTGGGGCTTGCTTGGCAAATGAGCTTGCCGATTCCCATTATTGCGCTGTGTTTATTGGTGGCATTGGCGCTGGTGGCGTTAGAGCAAATCAGTCAATTTGCGCAGGATACCTTACTGGGAATTTTGGCACATACAACCTTGTCGATTGGGTTAATGATCGCGTCGCAATTGAGTGGGCGGGGACTGAATATGAATGCCTTGTTGTTTGGCGATATTTTGGCCGTAAGTCCGCAAGATGCATTATGGATGGCCGTAGGCAGTCTATTGGTGTTATTCATCCTTTATAAGCTGTGGTATCGCTTATTAAAAATTACCATCAGTGAAGATATTGCCGCTGCTGAAGGCATGAAAGTGGTGCCGATTAAACTCGCACTGACCGGATTAATTGCGCTGGTCATTGCGATTGCCATGAAAGTCGTCGGCGTTTTACTGATTACTTCGATGATGATCATCCCCGCCGCCGCCGCCCAACCCTTTAGTCGCAGCCCAGAGCAAATGGTGCGCTTGAGCGTTTTAATCAGCCTGTTTGCGATCTCGTCGGGATTGTTATTGTCGCTGCAATTTAATTTTCCAACAGGGCCTTCCATCGTTGCGTGTGCGGGTCTCAGTTTTTTTGTGATTTTGTTTGTGAAGGTGGGCATTAATAAATGGAGGTAAAGGCAACATCTATTGCTTAGTTATCTATCGCATTCTGCTGCCGCAAAACAGCAGAATGTTGGATCAATCGCGATTGGCATTGGTATGACAGGCTTAATTTTGTTAGGTTGGTTAATAATTTAGCCTTGTTATAAGGCTAGCTAGATTGAAACATTTCAAATTCTGCTTGAGACACTAGGCCATCTTTCTTGCTGCCGTCAATGCCATCAAAATCTTTCAAGATAAGAATCTCGGCCAAAATCTCATCCGTCTTAGTAACATCTAAATCTCCATATGCTTGAGCAAGTTCTGTTGCATTCCATTGGCCATCTGGGCCACCGTTTGCTGCCCCTTCTGTATCATAAGCCTGAAATACTTGAGTCGCTGGATCCAGCGCGGAAAACTCAACATATTCAGTTATAGTTACCTTCTGGTCACCATCCGTATCCAATACATTATCGTAAATCCTTGCATAGAAATCCTGGCTTGCATCCGTATCCATTCCAGGGAAATCTGTACCCGTGTTTGCCGCAGTAGCGCCCATTAAAAACTCAACTTTGGTTACCACGCCATTTCCGTCGGAGTCATATGTCGTAAATTTTGAAACTGTACTCGCCCCATCCGGTGTTACCGAAATACTTCCACCCTCAGGACCTTCGGAAAATGTAATTATTTGCTGATCCAACAACGCTTGAAATTCATCTGAATTCAAAAAACCGTCTCCGTTACCGTATTGTCGTAGCACACGGTTGATCATATCGTCACCTATACCTGCTTCCCTTAATTCAAACTTTCCAATTCGACCATCATCTTTGTAGCTTTTATTTGCAGAGCCGTGTCCATCGAGTGTGCCTACAATATGGCTCCCAGTTGTCGTTATCATTTTTATATTCCTCGTGAGAAGTTGATGTGAATTTTTTTATTTTATTTCCAAGAAGTGAAATATTGGCTAATTGGCGATTGATAGCCGAATAATTCATTCAGTCTTGAAGCATCCAAGATAAAGGTCCATCTATGAGGGGAAAGATTACTGTGTTGTTAACATAGGGTGTGTTGTCTTTTAAGTGCGAGCTTGTATACGTGCGTTATATCCTGATGTTTGTAAGTTTGATTGAATCGTCACGTCGTTTTTGTTTGTGCAAAACAACTTCAATTGTGGCTTATGAAGTTCTTTATTAAGGAAACTTTGTGTGTGCAGGTGGGTGTGCGTAAATGGCGATAGAAAAACTACGGCTAGCCTAACGCTTTATCGCTATCCAGCCGCGTGTAAAACGCAGCAGGATAGTGATCTGCAAGAAAACGAATCTGGCTATCGTGCTAGATTATTATTTTCTCGTCACGGTAAGTAATGCTCAATTGCTATCGGTTCATTTGGCCTATTGTTTCTTCCAGGACGATAGTCATCTGAAGTTTTGATAATATTGGCGATTTCTAACTGAGAAAAATCGTTGATTGGGATGTTGTTATTCCATCCTAACAAGACTTGGTCACCATCATCATGGTCTAAACCGATAGCATGTAGTAACTCATGCATGATGATTTGGAGCTCACTTTCGTATCCTTCCCGAATTTCTATATTACCTCCACCTTCTGCGCCTAATATCCCGCCACCAGCGAACTCATCATCGCCGGGGACCACTTCCAACCAAATTCCATTGACACTATTGGCATATTTTTTATTGCTGCCGGTGACAATTTGGAAATCCAAACGGTGTCCCGATGCTTCTTCGATCTTACCGATCGCAGTTTTAAGCACTTCTAAATCAACTTCGTTGTCTACGAATATCACTAAGTCAGCATCGCCATCCGCATCAAGATCCGGATAGAAATCTTTACCATGCAAGTCTTTTCCTACAAAACCCAGTGAGCTGGTCTTTTGGGGTGTTGATACAGCGCTAGCTAAAAAACCACCGACTATTAATTGATCACCATTTAATGCAATTATTTTTTTATCTAATAATGTTTGAAATTCGCCGGCATCCAAAAAGCCGTCGCCGTTACCTTGATTACGCAATACTGCACTGATCAGACGATTTTGTATGCCCGCGTTCGCTAGCTCAAATTTTCCAATTTGACCGTCGCCTGCATAGTTTGAAGAGGCTGAGCCCTTGCCATCTAAAGTTTTTACAATATTTTTACCTGTTATTGTTATCATTATTGGTCCTCTGTTCGGCAAGCGTTAAGGTTTATTGCCGTTTGTTACCCCTTTTGGCAGGAAGAAGCATATTGCTTAGGCCGTGTTACCGGTATCTTATTTTTGTTTGTAAATGTAGCCATTTGTATTCTCACTATCGATCTAAGTGAACACTTAATTATTTTTTTCCATATTTGGCCAGATGATAGATCGGTTCATAAAGCAGTAATCTTAGTTTATGCAGCTAGCGCCTATGCGAATGAAAAAACCAATGAGTGGTTAACCGATAGAAAAATTGAAAATAGAGTATTGGAAAGAGCGTATAGGAACAAACCATTGCTGCCGGCACAAAAAATACAAAACAAAATCAAGTCCATAATTCGCAGCACAGTTGAGCGAGTTTTTGGTGTTTTGAAATTACACCATGGCATGACACAAGCCAGATATTTAGGCAAAGCGCGCGATCAGATGCGTTTTAATTTGATATGCATGGCCTATAACATCAAACGAGGCATTAGTTTGCGCAAAGAAATTCAGCAACCACAGGAGAGCTACGCCTGAAAATTGAAACAAGGCTAAATTTAGCCTTGTTTCTCGAGTATTTCGGCAGAATATGTCGAAATAGTAACCGTCTGGTTAAGACGGCGTTTACATAATTTTAATTACACTCTCCGCTATTTCACTATTTGGCTAAGCATTGCTAGGATTTTATGTATGTCTTTAGCTGACAGCACTCCCGGCGGTAATCCGATCGTTACAGGCGTTGTATTTGAACCAAAAGTTGTTATTGAACCAAAATTTGCTAAGGGTCCGGAGATTGTTAGTTGATCATTATTTAATGCGATTATTTTATTATCTAGTAGTGTTTGAAATTCGCTTGCATCCAAAAAGCCGTCACCGTTACCTTGATTACGCAATATTGCACTGATCAGAGGATCCTCTATGCCCGCCTTCGCTAGCTCATTTTTTCCAATTCGACTGTCGCCCATATACATATCAGAGGCTGATCCCTTGCCATCGAATTTACTTACAATATCTTGACCTGTTGTTATTGTTGTCATGGTTGATCCTCTGTTCGGCAAACGTTAAGGTTTATTGGTGTTTATACCCCCAAGAATATTGCTTGGGCCGTGTCACCAGTAGCTTATTTTTGTTTGTAAATGTAGCCACTTGTGTTCTCACTATCGACCTAAGTGAACACTTAATTATTTTTTTCCATATTTGGCCAGATGATAGATCGGTTCATAAAGCAGTAATCTTCAGTTCATTAGCCCCACCAATCGAGTCCTAATTAACTCGGAGGTATCGGGTCTGACGCCACGCCAAACAAAAAACGCTTCGGCAGCTTGTTCGATTAACATGCCAAATCCATCCACACAGCGCTCCGCTCCCCTTGCAGCGGCAAACTGCATAAAAGGCGTGGGCTTGTCGGCATAAACCATATCGTAGCAAACCGTTTGTGCGTTGATCCACTGAGGCTCGCAGCGTGGTAAATCTTGTTGCAAGCTGGCGGAGGTGGCATTAATAATCAAGTCGAAAGTGATGCTGGGGTTATCCGTTATAAACGTGACGTTACCTAGGTGAGCAAATTGGCTAATCATATCGAAAGCGCGTTCTGGTGTGCGGTTACTGATAACGATTTGCGCACCGGCTGCTAACAAAGGCCCTAGCACGCCACGTACGGCACCGCCTGCCCCGAGAATTAACAGGCGAGCACCTTGTAAATCCAGTTGCAAATTGTCGGTGAGATCGCGCAATAAGCCCACGCCATCAGTATTATCGCCGATTAACTTCTCTTTAACTTGCCCATCAACTTGCGCATTCATTTGCCAACTGAGCGTATTCACGGCTTGCGCAAGCTTTGCACGAGACGTGTGTTCATCGGCAAGCTGATAAGCTTCGACTTTGAAAGGCACGGTGACGTTGGCGCCTTGGCCGCCGTTGACACGAAATTTTTTTACACATTCAGCAAAGCCATCCAGCGGTGCTAATAAAGCTGAGTACATCATATCTTGCCCAGTTTGCTCAGCAAAATATTGATGAATACGAGGCGATAAACTGTGTTTGATCGGATGCCCCACTACCCCATAAGACGCGCTCATGCGTTAATCCAATCACGGTGTGGTAAAAATTGCGTATAAAGCGTAGCTTCGGCAGAACCTGTCTCTGGCTGCCAGTTATAGCGCCACTTCACCTGCGGCGGTAATGACATTAAAATGGATTCTGTTCGCCCCGCGCTTTGCAATCCAAATAAAGTGCCGCGATCATAAACCAAATTAAATTCGACATAACGACCGCGTCGATACAGCTGAAAGTTTTTATGGGGCTCACTAAAAGGTTGATGCAAACGCTTGGTAACGATTGGCACATAAGCATCAAGATAACCATGACCTACAGCCAAGACAAATTGCAGGGTTTTTTCGTCGCCTAATTCATTAAGATCATCAAAAAAAATGCCGCCGATGCCACGGGCTTCGTTGCGATGTGGCAAGTAAAAATATTCATCACACCATTTTTTAAAGCGAGGGTAATAGCTGCTATCAAAAGCATCACAGATATTTTTAGCCGTGATATGCCAATGTTTGGCGTCTTCTACAAATCCATAATAAGGCGTTAAATCAAATCCGCCGCCAAACCAACTCACCGGCTCGGCGTCTTTGGGCTTAGCGGTAAAATAGCGGATGTTCATGTGCGAGGTTGGCACAAACGGATTACGAGGATGGATCACCAAGGACACACCGATCGCTTCAAATTTGCTTCCGGCCAATTGTGGTCGATGCGCCGTTGCAGAGGGCGGTAGTTTATCCCCCATGACGTGCGAAAAATTCACGCCCGCTTTTTCAAATACCCGGCCACCTTCGAGTACACAACTGAGTCCACCACCGCCAGCCTCACGCGTCCAGCCATCGGCATGAAAAGTTTGCTCTCCATCTTGGGCGGCGAGGGTGTCGCAAATGCGTTGCTGTAGATCTAAAAACTGTTGCTTCACTATCCCTGCGTCCATCGCCTACCTCTTAAATTGATCGACTATTTATATTGGTTGAACATGGTTATTGGTTGAACATGGTGATCGGATAAACATGTTCAACTATTGGAAATAATTATTCGCTATTATGAACGCCAGACTCTGCCGGTTAATAACTCGAGTATCTGTGAAGGTCGATCCGCATTCCCCACCTTGCCGCCGAGTACCAGATCTAGCCGTGGCGGAGGAAAATAGCGCAATACTGCTAACGCCGTTGTCGCCGGTGGACGGCCAGCCGGGTTGGCGCTGGTGGAAATAATTGGCCCACATTGTTCGCACAAACGAGCCAAGGGTGCGAACTGTGTTACCCGCATAGCAATAGTGTCAAATTCGCCGCTCAACCAACGCGGCGCATCAACAGCTGACGGTACTAACCAGGTGGTTGGATGCGAAGTTGGTCGCTTGAGTCGTGCCATGGACACCTGATCGACAGGTGCCATCCAAGGCTGTAATTGCGCCCAATTGGCTGCGACCACGATTAACCCTTTGGCCAGCGGACGCTTTTTGAGAGCCAGCAAACGCATCACTGCTTGCCAATTACGCGGGTCGCATCCCAATCCATAAACGGACTCTGTTGGATACGCGAATACACCGCCTTGCCGATACACAGCCTGCGCACGCAATTTCATGTTAATCCTCGTTAGCCGTGGCGCCGCTGGTAGCCGCCGGGCACAGTCATAATGCAATCTTGCAATTCTAACGTCATTAAATGCGTTAGCAATACATCGGCGCGTAATTGTGTGACCTGCAGAATTTCATCCAAGCTGGTGGCGCTGGGCTGAATTGCCGCCAACACTTGTCGTAATTCCAGGGGTAATTCCGCTTCTGGCAGTTGATGCTGGACCGAAGCAGATTTTGTATTGCTCGTGTTTTGCTGCATGGGCCACGATAAATTGAAAGCTGGTGTCGGTAATACCATCTGCATTTGCTGCTGCATCAGCGGATAAATCACGGCGAGAATATCGTCAACCGATTCCACTAAAGTCGCGCCTTCACGCAACAGTTGATGACAACCGCGTGATTGTGGATTATGCACCGCACCTGGCACTGCAAAGACTTCTTTGCCTTGTTGACCAGCCAAACGCGCCGTGATCAATGAACCACTTTTTAACGCAGCCTCCATGACCACTACACCATATGCCAGACCACTGATAATTCGATTACGCCTTGGAAAATGTTCTTTGCGAGGTAATACGCCAATCGGAAACTCGCTCACCAACGCACCGCCGCCAGCCAAAATGCGTTCTGCTAACCGAGCATGAGATGCCGGATATACTCGATCCAAACCGTTAGCCAATACGGCAATGGTGCAGCCTTGCGCTTGCACCGCACCATCATGTGCCGCACCATCTATGCCCAACGCCAAACCGCTGGTCACAGTTATTTTTTGCCTCACTAATGCCGCTGCTAAATCGTGCGTAAAACGTAAACCATCGCGCGTTGGCTGCCGCGTGCCCACCATGGCCATCTGTGGCGTTTGCAAAGCGCTGACATTGCCTCGTACAAATAAAATCGGCGGTGCATCCGCAAATGCCAACAAGCTTTGTGGGTAGTGTTCATCTTCACGACAAACCAGCTGCTGACCGGATACTTGCAACCAATTTATATCCAGCGCCACATCTGCTTGATAGCGTCGTTCAAGCCAATACAGCGCAGAAGCTTCAACCAATCCTGCCGCTAACCACTGCGACTGCGTCCACGCCAATAATTCAACTGGCTCAGCGACCAGTTTTAAAATACGCCGATACCGCGTCGGTCCAATGCCCGGTGTGCGCCAAAGCGCGAGTTTGGCGGTTAGGTTTGCATCAGCAGAGTTTACGTGTTGATTCATCAGTGGCGTCTCCTTCGGCTACGGAGCTTAAATCATTTAAGCATCTAGTTAAACCATGAGAAGGGATACGATTTAAAGTTGAGGGCTGCATGATGCAATGTCATTAACTTAAGGCAATAGCGTTTAGGTGATCCGATTTTTTTCTCTAGCACGTCGTGCTTCATTATGGCCGCAATCGCAATCATCACCACCGTAGAGACAAGGCATGCCTTGTCTCTACATGCTGCGCCGAACAGATTGGAATAAATCGGCCAATCGATTGCCTTAAGTTAATGACATTGCTGCATGATGATGACCAGCCCCATGTTGCAGTGCGCCGAAAATTGTCCATGCTGCAAATACTATTAACAACACACTAGATGCCAGTCGCACGTGTTTGTGTTGTAAGACTTTGCGTAACTGCGCTGCGCTGTAACCACTGACGAGCATGGCAGGCAAGGTTCCCAAGCCAAAAAAAATCATCCGCAACACCGCCGTCGAAACCTGACCGCTACTGCCAGCCCACACCAGCATGCTGTACACCAATCCACACGGTAAAAGGCCCCATAACACGCCAAAAAAATAGATCTGACTCAAACGATTCATCGGCGTTAATCGTAGGCTCAGGGGTTGAATCACTTTCCAGAGCCGCTGGCCAAAGCGTTCGAAAACTAAAATACCCATCCACCACTGGCTGAGATAACAGGCCATGGCGATTAACATTAAGCCCGCGAAAATGCGCAGTGGCAGCATCAAACTGTGAAATTGCTGTAAAAAAAATTGCCCGCCATAACCCATCACAAAACCCAATAAGGCGTAGCAGGTAATGCGTCCACTATTATAAGTCGTCAGTCGGAGCAACCGCTGTGCAGTTGCATGCTGAGCGTTGGCGATGCCAAAAGCACCGCTGATACCACCACACATGCCGAAGCAATGTCCGCTGCTCATCAAGCCCAACATAAACGCAGAGAAGAGAGAAAATTCATTCATGTTGGTGATGGTCGTCTTGTTTGTTACACGGAGCATTAACCAGCGTAACGTTAGGCAACGCTGACGGCTCATCGTCAAATAATAGCTGCAGGGCTTGGCGGTCAAGATCATCATACTGGCCGTCGTTCACCGCCCAAATATAAACCGCAACCGCGCCCGCACTGAGTATCAAAACCATGGGCACCCAGAAATATAAACTTTCCATTGCTTATGCTCGAGCGTTGATTGTGTTCAGTGAATTTTTCGTAATCGCAAGCTGTTGATGGTCACCAGTAACGAACTCATCGACATGCCAATTGCTGCCACCCAAGGCGGCATCCACCCCATCGCAGCGGCGGGTAACGACAGGCCATTATAAAGCAGAGCCCAAAATAAATTTTGATAAATGACGCGCCGAGTGGCTTTGCAATGCTGAAATAACGCCAGCAGTGGGGTTAACTGGTTGCGTAATAAAATTGCGTCGGCTTGCACTTTGGCTAGATCACTAGCGGCGTTCATGGCAATGGCTACATCCGCTTGCGCGAGCACGGGAATATCATTGATGCCGTCGCCTACCATCATTACGCCGGCCATCTCAGCATGGCTGTGTTTTTGTTGTAAAGCGATGAGCTGTTCCAACTTTTGCTCAGGACTCAAGCCCGTATGATAGTGCCTGATGCCCAACTGCTGGGCAATCTGTTGCGCTGCACCTGAGCTGTCACCAGATAACATCACCAGATGCAAGCCTTGTTGTTGTAATGTGCTGACAACTTCGGCTGCATCTTCGCGTAAGGTATCTTGCACGTTAAAAATAGCAAGCAACGCGTCGGGTTTTGCTAAATAAATCGGTTGCGTCGTTGCCGGATAATCGATTTGATCGGCAACAGGGCACCACTGCTCGCAAAATTGCCGACTGCCGATGCGATAACGTTGGCCTGCAATCACGCCTTCAACGCCCATGCCGCTGGCGACCATTACCTCATGTGCTTGCCAATCGGTAGCAATGGATTGAAATGCCGATGCCATCGGATGCCCCGAAATCGACTCCAAGGCCGCCGCAATTTCTTTAACTTGCTGTGGTTGGTAATGTAATGCGATCGCTTGCGGCGTTAATTGAAACGCCTGCAATTGAAATACTCCCTTCGTTAAGGTGCCGGTTTTATCCAGCACCAAAACTGAAATGGTCTTCATGCGTGCCATGAGCTCGCCGCTAATCACCCATAAACCTTGTTTACGAAGTGCCTGATAACAAAACGTGAGCGCTGCTGGTGTGGCTAAAGATAAAGCACAAGGACAGCTCACCACTAAAATCGATATCACGATGGCGTGTTGCCAACCTGTTGCAAGCCACCAATAAACCCCGCTGACGACCGCCAGCATTAACACCAGCACCGAAAAATATTGGGCAACGCGATGGGTCAGTTCTGCAATGGCTGGTTTTCGCACTTCATTTTGTTCAGCAAGATGCGTAATCACATCGATGCGTGCTTTGCCTAAGCGTTGCTTGACTTGGATAATTAATAAACTTTCGCCATTGATAGTACCGGCATAAACTGGATCTCCCATTTTTTTTAAAACGGGCAGAGATTCACCGCTGAAGGTGCTTTCATTCACGCAGCTTTGTCCTTCAATCACCACGCCATCGAAGGGGATAATTTCACCGACTCGAACTTGCACGTGTGCATTCAGTGCGACATCCGTTAATTTTTTTTCTTGGAAATGGTTTTCTAGCTGGGATGACGAGGCGTGATGGTCATCCCGGACGCGGCACTTGAGCGGCAACCAGGATGCTACTTCAGAGGCAAAAAAATGCTGTCGTGCTGACGATTCTGCAAAACGTGCCAGTAACAATAAAAAAATAAACATGCTAATGGAGTCAAAGTACACTTCACCTCTGCCCGAGAAAGCAGTAACAGTGCTGGCGGCAAAGGCGATGCAAAGTGCCAAACTCACCGGCACATCCATGCCAACTTGGCCGGCTCGTAAACTGCGCCAAGCGCCAAAAAAAAATGGTGTTGCGCAGAACAGCATCACCGGTGCTGTCATGATTAAGCCGAGTATTTGTAGCAAACGTTTGTGTTCGACAGCGATCCCTGTAAATTCGCCGCTATAAAGTGCAAATGAAAACATGCCGGCTTGCATCATCACCATGGCGGCCACGCCCAAACGCAGCCATTGCTTACGGCGCAATTGCGCTTGTGCGGACTGGTGGCTGTGGTGGTGAAAAGGTTGCGAGTGATAACCAATTTGATGGAGCTTTTTTAGAATCGTGCTGAGTTTGATTTGCGATGATCGCCAGCGTAATGTCGCTCGATGGCTGCCGAGGTTAACGGAAATAAACGTCACCCCAGGCAATTTGCGCAGCGCATTTTCAATTAACCAACAACAAGCCGAGCAATGAATGTCATCAATGCAGGTGATCGGTTTTAATCATGGTCATGGTCGTTATTGTTATCGTCATCGTGATGTGGGGTCGGCATAATAAAACGGATTTCATGTCGGGTTTGCAACCGGGTGTCGTCCACCGCATAGGCCGAGAAATAAAACTCTCGACTGGGTTGATGTCGATGTTCTGCCGATAACGACAATCGCACTGGAATTTTTTTGATTTCACCAGCTTCTAAAAAAAATGTCGTATCGCCAACAATGGCTAAATCACTCACCATGTTTGAATCGTTTATATTGGCTGAATCTTCGTCATTTTCAACGGAAAGCACGTAGTGATGACTGGCGTTATCCATATTCATCACATTCAATGTGTAATTATTTTCTATGCGGCCATCGTCTTTTTGAATATACAGCTGGCCGCGATCGCGAATGACATCTAGCAGAAAAGGCGTGCGCATCAACAAGCGGTAAGAAAGTAATCCCAGCATCACGACAATCGCCAGCGCATAACCTAACACACGTGGACGCAACAGTTGGCGAGCAAAGCTGTCTGAATTGATGCCTAACAACTGGTTTTCTGTGGTGTAACGAATTAACCCTTTAGGGTACAGCATTTTTTGCATGACGGAGTTACAAGCATCGATACATAATGCGCAACCAATACACTGATATTGCAAACCATCGCGAATATCGATGCCAGTCGGACAGACCTGCACGCACAGCTGACAATTAATGCAGTCTCCCAGGCCTTCGGCGTGATAATCGATGCCGTGCTTACGTGAGCCGCGCTTTTCACCGCGTTTGGCATCATACGAAACAATCAGCGTATTCCGATCAAACATGGCCGATTGAAATCGTGCATAGGGGCACATATACAGGCACACTTGTTCACGCAGCCAGCCTGCGTTCAGATATGTCGCCGCCGTAAAAAACAACACCCAAATCAGCGCGGTTAATTCAACTTTTGCAGTCAAGATATCATAAATTAGCGGATTGATTGGGGTGAAGTAGCCTACAAAGGTTAATTCTGTATAGAAGGCAATAGCCAACCACAGAGCATGCTTAAGGAGTTTTTTAGTCGCTTTAGATAAGGACCAAGGCTGTGCATCTAATTTGATGCGTTGGTTGCGGCTGCCTTCTACGCGTTGTTCAATCCACATAAAAATACTGGTCCAGACCGTTTGCGGACAGGTATAACCACACCACACACGGCCAAACAAGGCCGTAAATAAAAACAAAGCAAACGCAGCAAAAGCATTGACAGACTTTATCGACATCATGGGACCTTCAAATGTCGACATGCCGTAGAAAGACAAAGAGACAATTAAAAAACGCAGGCAGGATAGGATCGGTGCGCAATTTATCCCAGGCGCCAGACAAGGTCATGATGCCGTTAATCATGCCGCCCCAAGAAGGTGCCAATAAAATGAGTGACATCACCATACCCAAACTTTGCACCCAATCGGGCAGCGCGGTGTAATGCAGATGATGCGGGCCGGCCCAGATATAAATGGCGATCAACGCCCAAAAATGCACTATGGATAATCGGTAAGAATAAATCGGACGTTCCGCTTGTTTGGGAACAAAATAGTACATCATGCCGAGAAAACCTGTGGTCAGAAAAAAACCACCGCATTATGGCCGTACCACCACTGAATCATGGCATCGATGGCGCCGCCATAAGCCGAATACGATTTCCACATCGACACGGGTATTGCAGCGCTATTCACTAAATGCAGGATCGCTACCACAATAATAAATGCGCCAAAAAACCAATTGGCAACATAAATATGGGCTTGTCTGCGTTGCATGATGGTGCCAAAAAATAAAATGGCGTAAGCAATCCATGCCACAGTAATCAAAATATCAATCGGCCATTCCAGCTCCGCATATTCTTTGCCGGAGGTGAAACCCAGGGGTAAAGTGATGGCTGCTAAGACAATCACCAGTTGCCAGCCCCAAAACACCAAGCTAGCTAATCGATCTGAAATTAAACGTGCCTGGCAGGTGCGCTGCACAACATAAAGTGACGAAGCAAATAGCGCGCAACCGCCAAATGCAAAGATCACCGCATTGGTGTGCAGTGGTCGCAACCGACCGAAATGAAACCACGGTAAATCCAGATTCAGTGCAGGCCACGCCAATTGTGCCGCAATGATAACTCCTACGAGCATACCGACTATGCCCCAAACCACGGTCATCACAGCAAATTGGCGAACGACTTTATAGTTGTAGAGTGGATGATCATAGGGTGTAAAGCGAGACGCAGAGGACATAAATTATTCCGCAAAAAAATAGATTTATTTGAAATGGTGATGCCAAGCCATCAATTATATCTATCAAAAATTTAAATTCAATTTAATCAGCGCTCTGTTAAAGATAAAGAAATACACGGCAAAAAATGAATGCGCGCGAAGGGTTGGCATGGGTTTGATGTCGATGCACACGCAGCAAAACAGCTAAGTTATGATCATGTTTCATCTTTCGTTTTGTAATTAGGCAGGGTACACTTTGCAAATTTTTTTTGGTCTTTTGAGGTTGTTATGGGCGTTTTGTTGAAGCAGTGGGTAATGGGCGCTGGCATCAGTTTGTTGGCCAATGTTTGTTTTGCAGAAGCGGTGATGCCAACAGCGACTTTGGGTGATGTTGATCGCGGGGCGAAAGTTGCCACGCAATGTGTGGCGTGTCATGGTGCCCAGGGCTTATCAGTGGTGCCGAACTTTCCAAAACTGGCCGGACAAGGCGAAAGGTATTTGCTTAAACAGCTAAAAGATATTAAGACCGGTGTGCGTGAAGTGCCGGAAATGGCAGCGATTACGCCGACGTTAAGCGGGCAAGATCTATTGGATTTGGCGGCTTACTTTGCCAAACAAGCAGCAGGTGCCCCAGAACAAGTGCCCTCGGCGTTAGTCGCGGCCGGTCGTAGTTTGTTTCATGCGGGTGATGCTGAGCATGGTATTCCTGCTTGCGCTGCTTGCCATGGGGCCGCTGGCGAAGGTATGCCCGCGGCTGGTTTTCCGCGTTTGGCTGGGCAGCATGCGGCTTATGTGGCCACGCAGTTGCAAAGCTACCGTGCGGCTGGTCGAGGTGATGATGCCGGGAAAAAACGTCAGAACGATGGTGATGCAATGATGATGCGTACCAACGCAGCCAAGTTATCCGATGCACAAATAAAAGCGGTCTCCGCTTATGTGTCTGGTTTATATCAAGATGCAGTGAAAGAAACCGAAGAAGCCAACGAAGTCCACGAAAAAACGCATTAGACTGATGAGTGAAAACTCTTGATGCCCTCTCATCAACCAGCAGTGTTGCTAAAAAACTGGACCTGTATTCGCATATCAGGTTCAGGCGCTGAGAAATTGTTGCAAGGACAATTAACTTGTGATGTGACTCGATTGATTCCCTTGCAGCCGCAGTTAGGTGCTTATTGCAATTTGCAAGGCAAAATAGAGGCGAGTTTTTATCTGCTTAAACAACAGCAAGATTACTGGATGCTGATAGCCAAGGATTTGCAGCAGATAACGTTAGAGACGTTAAAAAAATATGCGGTGTTTTTTGAAGTTAGTTTGCAGGCGTGTGATTACTGGATTGTCGGTGTTTGGGGCGATGATGCGTCTGTGTCAGCTTCCCCCCAGATGTTATCATTGCCATTAATGCATGATGCTTCTCGGCGTTTTTTAATCAGCGCTACAACCGATGTTGTCAATGAAGATGATTCCGCTTGGCGGTTGGCAGATATTCAACAAGGTATTGTGCATATTAATGCGGCGCTAACGGCAACTTATCTACCTAATGTCGTTAATTATCATCTGAATGGCGCAGTAGATTTTAAAAAGGGTTGTTATCGCGGCCAAGAGATAGTCGCGCGTGTTTATTATCGCGGACAACTAAAACAGCGTTTGGCACGAGTGTCTGCTACATTGCCCGCTGTCGATATTGTGCAGCAAGTCGTTTATGACGGTAAGCACAGCGACGTATTGTCTCAGGTGAATATCAATGATGATTGGCAGGGTTTAGTGTTATTGCCAGCGGATTTGCTTTCAAACACGTCGTTATGGTGTGGCGTCAATCAGCAGCAAGCCAGTGACTGGTGTTTTTGTGTGCTGGGTTCGACCAGCGCATCATCGTGATGATTTTAAAGTTGCCAGTGAATGCCTGTTTTGTTGTGTTGTTCAAGGTAACGATTGGCTTGACTGAAATGACGGCAGCCGATAAAACCGCGATAAGCCGATAATGGTGATGGATGTGGTGCCATGAGTACCAAATGTCGCGCACGATCAATTTTACTGCCTTTTACCTGTGCATATTTGCCCCACAATAAAAACACCGTGTGCTCGGTGTGTTGATTTACCCGTTGAATTACCTGATCGGTAAATGCTTCCCAGCCTTTGCCTTGGTGGGCGGCAGCGCGACCATTCTCTACTGTCAAAACACTATTTAATAGCAGTACACCTTGTTGTGCCCAAGGCAATAGGTTGCCAGTATGAGTATTATCAATTGCTAGATCTTGTTTCAACTCAGTAAAAATATTTAAGAGCGATGGCGGTAAGGCGATGCCATCGGGTACCGAAAAACACAAGCCATGCGCTTGGCCAGGGCCATGGTAAGGATCTTGACCGAGTATCACTACTTTCACTTGATCTAAGGGCGTGGTATTCAACGCTTGGAAAATTTCTTTGCCTTTGGGGTAAATCATTTTGCCGTTGGCTTTTTCAGCTTTTAAAAAATCACGAAGCTGTAGCATGTAGGGCGCTGCAAATTCGTTTTGCAAGGCGGCTCGCCACGAGTCTATTAAGTCGATTTTGTGTTGCGCTTCCATGGGGTGCCTCGCCTTTTTAAAAGCAGGTGTCGAAAATTAAACATCAGCAGTAGTAGGATGCCTAAATATAAGGGAGTGTTGCCAATACGCATAAAGGGTGTCTGTCCCTGCGTGGGATGTACTTGGCCGGTGCCATAAGTTCGTTGAAAGCTAGGCATTTTCATGATGACCTGACCACGATGGTCAATTAAACCGCTTATGCCAGTATTGGTTGAGCGAATTAACATCTTGCCGGTTTCAATCGCCCGCATTCGCGCCATCTCAAAGTGCTGATGCGGAGCGATAGAGTCCCCGAACCAGCCGTCGTTACTGATGGTTAGTAGCAGGTCACTGTTGGCGGCAGCGGCGCGAACCAGATCGGGATACACAATTTCATAGCAAATAAACGGGGCAATACGATACTGGTTTGCCAATAGCGGGGCTTGATGGCGATAGCCGGCGGTAAAGCTGGACATGGGTAAATCAAAAATCGGCCATTGCAAGGCTTGGCCAATTGCGCGGATGAAGTCTGGAAAAGGAATGAACTCACCAAATGGTACTAGTTTTTGTTTGTTATAGCGCCCGCTGCCGACACCTGCCGCAATCACTGAGTTGAAGTATTGTGCATATTCGCCGTCATCATTTTCTGTTGGTATACCCGTGATCCAGCTGATATTAGCGGCGGTCAACATTTGGCTCATCTGTAGAATGTACGCTTCGGCTTCATGGTAAAACAAAGGAATTGCCGCTTCAGGCCATACCATGAGTGTGGTCTGATGGTTTTTTTCCCCGGATGATTGCAGCCATTGTTCGGTCAAGTGCCGGTAAATGGCTAAGGTATTTTGTTGTTCGCTTTCATCCCATTTAATGCGTTGATCGATATTACCTTGTATCAGCGCAACATTAATATTTGTGGCTAACGGTTGGGTCCATTGCTGAAGGTTAAGCAGATAACCGCCGCTAAACAGTGTCAGCATTCCTGCCATGTATTGCAGTCTTTGCCGAAGCGTGCGGTGTTTAAAAAAAGTATTAGCCAACCATGCTGAGCACAATGCGGACAAAAATGAGAGTCCATAAACCCCAATTACGGGGGCAAAGCCCACTAAAGGCGAATCGATAAATGCGTAGCCCAGCAATAACCAGGGAAATCCCGTTAATACCATGCTACGGACAATCTCGCCGAGTACCCATAAACTGGCAAAAAATAGCGCATTTAATGGTGGTGTTTTACTGAAATTACTTAATGCCATGACTAGGCTGACCATTAAGCTCATGACAAAAATCATGGCGCCCGTGAGCAGAAGGGAAACGACAAGCGGACTTTCGCCATAAACATAAATGCTGATGTGAATCCACGAGACACCCACGCTAAACAAGCCGACGCAATAACTAAAGCAATTGATAAATAAATTTTTGAAGCGCGTGTTAGGTTGATTGCGTAAATGTTGTAGGAGTCCGTAGCAACCGGCTAGTGAAATAATGGAGACTGGCCAGAAGTTAAACGGTGCAAACCCCAGTGGAAATAGGCACCCCAGTAAAAAGGCACTCATGCTCGGAAAGCGCAACCAATATGCAGTGAGTCGCCAAGACGACCCAGCCGAAGAAGGGCTAGAGTACATGGTTATTCCGTCAAAAGATTAGTTTCGTAAACGATTAAGCAGATTCGAGTGCTGCATTGCTTTCAATCGGGGTGACTTGCAACAATCGAATGGTGCGATTATCGGCGCTTAACACCCGAAACGCCAGGTCTGCGATACGAATTGATTCATTGCGTTTGGGTAGATGGCCGAAGTGGTGGGTGACTAGGCCACCGATGGTATCAAACGCATCGTCATCGAATTGTGTTTTGAAGTAGTCGTTAAAATCTTCTAGTGTTGTTAAGGCCTTCACGATGCAATGATTTTCGCCTTCAACGGTTTTGAATAACGAGTCTTCAAGGAAGTCGTGTTCGTCTTCAATGTCCCCGACGATTTGTTCCAGCACATCTTCAATGGTCACCAAGCCGGCAACACCACCATACTCATCCACTATGATCGCCATGTGATTACGGTTAGCGCGAAACTCAGTCAATAGTGTATTTAAGCGCTTGCTTTCCGGTACAAAGGACGCAGGGCGTAATAATTTTTTGATGTTGAATTTATCCAGTTGACCACTCGAAGCTAAAGGTAGTAGATCCTTGGCTAAGAGAATGCCAATGACTTCCTGATGGTTCTCTCCGGTGACGGGAAATCGTGAATGCGCTGACTCATTCACGATTTTCAAAATGGTTTCGGCATCATCATGCAAATGAATCACGGCCATCTGGCTTTGGGGAATCATGATTTCGCGAGCATGCATTTCGCTGAGTTGTAGAGCACCTAGAACGATGCTCATTGCTTCTTGATTAATTAAGCCGCGTGCGCCTGCTGTCTTGATCAGCTCGATAAGCTGTTCGGCATTACGTGGCTCGCCGTTGAGTAGCGCGCTAATTTTTTCAATAAAAGTTTTAGACGTGGTTGGTATTGGATAATCGTTCATGAGTTTAATGAGTAGTCGAGTGTGGTTTCACGGGGTAGGTAAGGGTTGGGTATGTTGTGTGTCGCCAGGAGTTGAATTTCTAAGGCTTCCATCAGGTTGGCATCAGCATCTTCAATATGGTCATAACCCAATAGATGTAAAAAACCATGTAGGGTTATATGGGCCCAATGATCTTCGACGGGTTTAAGTTGTTCAGCGGCTTCGCTGGCAACGACTGGACTACAGATGACGATGTCGCCCAGCAATTGGGTGTTAGACAGCCAACCGGGGGGGGCTTCAAATGGAAAAGCCAAGACATTAGTGGGCTTGTTGATGTCACGAAACTGACGGTTCAGTTGCTGCATTTCTTGTTGGTCAACTAGACGGATGCAAAGCTCTATTGGTAAAAAGCCAAAGTTATTGAGTGGCATGAGTTCGCTTAACTTAAGCAGCTGTTGAGTCGCGTGTGAGATCCATGATTGAAACTGCTTTTCACTGGGGTTCAGCGCATGGGTATTTGCAATTTGTAGTTCAAGAACGGGGGGCACTGCTTCCATCAAATCGTGAGTCCGGTTTTTGAGTTGTTTTTGGTGGTTATTCGTGCTGAATCTAATACCCTAGGTGTCATGGCGTTATTTTCGAATCGATCGTAGGCCACCACAATTTTTTTAACTAACGCATGGCGAACAATGTCACTTTGATCAAAGTAGTTAAACACAATGCCTTCAATTCCAGAGAGCACTTGTATGGCATTAGTGATGCCTGACTCAACTCCTTTTGGTAGATCAATTTGAGTTGGATCGCCGGTGATAACTACTTTTGAATCAAAACCAAGCCGTGTTAAAAACATCTTCATTTGTTTTGCGGTGGTATTTTGGCTTTCATCCAATATGATGAAGGCATGATTTAATGTGCGGCCACGCATATAAGCCAGTGGAGCAATTTCAATAATTTCTTTGGCGATCAGTCGTTTAACCTGATCGACGCCCAACATGTCATGTAAAGCATCATAAAGCGGTTTCAAATAAGGGTCGACCTTTTCAGCTGCATCACCGGGTAAAAAGCCGAGCTTTTCACCGGCTTCGACGGCAGGTCTGGCTAAGATGATGCGGCTGACGTTACCTTGCTCTAGTGCAGCGATTGCACATGCAACTGCAAGGTAGGTTTTACCGGTACCGGCAGGACCAATGCCAAAGTTAATGTCATGCTGGTAAATATTTTCGATATAAGTTTGTTGGTTTTTCCCGCGAGGCTGAACCTTTAGCTGCTCGATGTCGATGTTTGCCGCCGATCGAGATGTTTTCTTGGGGGATGGTGTAGCTGTCGCTGGTTTTCGTGTTGGCGCTGCGGCTGATACGGTAGCTCCAAAAGTGGGTGTGCTAATATTGGGGGTTACTGAACCACTCAGGTGGCATGCACTAAGATAATCATCAATTGTGGATGTCACTCGTTTGCTAGATAGTTCGGATTTAGTGGCGGTTAGCTCATAGAGGTGTTGTAAAATGCTATTTCCAAGCTTGATGGCTTTGGCATCCCCCGTCAGTTGAAATAGGTTGCCTCGGTTAGAGATGTCAATATCAAGGGCTTTGGCAATATGGTTCAGGTGTTCGTTCAATTGCCCGCAAAGGGTCGCCAATCGTTTGGCATCATAGGGTTCTAATGTGTGATGTTGCGTGGTGACGAATGCGTCCAAGTTACTCCTGCTTTGTCGCCTAGGCGGCGTCCTCAATTACTTTTGAGAATATACCGAATATCTCAAGAGGGAAAGTATGAGTTATGTAAAAAATAGGGGCATCAAAATGAATCCAGGCAATTATGCTTGGTTTTTGATGGGTAAAATGTGGCAACTTCATATCAGTTTTAAGTTCGGTAGGTTAGGGCGGCGCAGCTTTTCTTACTCGTCAGTTAAATGTCTGTGTTCTTGTGATGAGCTGTTTGCCGAGGATCGATGGGTCACTTGTTGGTCGCCAATTCGCCAATCAAACTGTTATAAGACACTTGTAAAATGCGCACTTGGGCGAATTGGCCAATGAGGCTGTCGTTGTCAGTGGAAAAGTTCACCACGCGATTATTGGTTGTGCGCCCTTGTAGCTGCCCTGGATCTTTTTTAGCGTAACCATCTATGAGTATGTTTTGAATACTTCCGAGCATTTTTTCAGAAATTCTTTGTGCATGTTGAGTGACGCGCGTCTGCAGAGTGTTGAGACGATGTTTTTTGATTTCCATAGTCGTGTCATCTTGCAAGTTAGCAGCCGGTGTGCCGGCGCGTGGACTGTAGATAAAGCTATAGGATTGATCAAAGCCAATCTGCTCGATCAGCTGCATGGTCGCTTCAAAGTCTTCATCGGTTTCACCGGGGAATCCGACAATAAAATCTGAGGTAATGCTGATATTGGGCTGTTGTGCACGCAGTTTTCGGATGATGGACTTGTATTCAATCGCCGTGTAGTTGCGCTTCATCATCGACAATATGCGATCCGAACCACTTTGTACTGGCAAATGGACGTGATCAACCAAGCTGGGTAGGTCGGCATGAGCTTGGATTAGATCGTCGGTAAACTCTAGTGGATGTGAAGTGGTGTAGCGCAGGCGTTCAATAGTGGTTGCGCCATCGATTTGTCTGAGCAGGTCGGCAAAGTGCAAGCCGTTGGTTGGGCTGCGATAACCATTGACGTTCTGGCCCAGCAAGGTCACTTCGCGCACGCCTTGTGCAGTTAAATGCTGAATTTCTGTGAGAATGTCAGCATGCGGTCGCGAGACTTCTTCGCCGCGTGTATAAGGCACCACGCAAAAGCTGCAGTATTTGCTGCAACCTTCCATAATTGAGACAAATGCACGCGGACCTTCAACTCGTGGCTTGGGAAGGTGATCAAATTTTTCAATCGTAGGAAAACTAATGTCGATGATTTTTCGCTGTGAGTTTTGAGCTTGGCGGATCAGTTCGGGTAATCGATGTAACGTTTGCGGTCCAAAAATAATATCGACATAGGGTGCTCGATTACGCAAGGACTCACCTTCTTGGCTGGCAACACAGCCGCCAACGCCGATGATCAGTTTGGGGTTGGTTTTCTTGAGTGGTCGCCATCTACCCAGTTGATGAAATACTTTTTCTTGCGCTTTGTCTCGAATTGAGCAGGTGTTTAGTAATAAAATGTCGGCATCGGTGGCTGAGTCAGTCCACTCGGCGGCAAACTCTTTTTCTAATAGGTCACGCATGCGCGATGAGTCATATTCATTCATCTGGCAGCCATGTGTGCTGATGTGCAATTTTGGATTCATTATGCTTGACCATTACCTTAAAGTTTTTAAGTGGCGAATTATACCGATGTTCCGCAAGTCTTGTAAAAACAACTCTTGTAAAAGTCGTGCTTGTATTCGCTATGGTATTGCGCCATTGATCCCTGCTCGCGCGGGTATTTTATTGATGATGTGCATGATATCAATGGCAGCCGTTGCGGCTGTGCCTCAATTACCCGTTTATGCCGCACTTGGCGGCGATTTTTCGCTCACGGACACCCTGGGCAAGTCGGTTTCATTGCGCGATTGGCAAGGTAAGGTAATGATTTTGACTTTCGGTTTCACTGCTTGCCCGCATATTTGTCCAACCACCTTGATGGAGTTAAGTAAACTTTATGGAGGTTTGGGTGATAGGGCTTCGCAGGTGCAAATTGTATTTATTTCAATTGATCCAAAACGAGACACGCCCGAACATCTTCGACGCTATCTGTTAGCCTTTCAAGCCAATATTGTGGGATTGACTGGATCCGAAGATCAGCTGCGTCAGGTGGCCAAGTTGTTTGGTGCGGTGTTTAATGATGCAGGTGATGTAGGCGAGGTTTCACACTCCGATCGTATTTATTTGTTAGATGCTAAAGGGCAGGTGCGGCAAATTTATGCGAGAGAAGAACAGTTTGATCAGCTACAGCAAGATGTCCTGCAGTTGCTGCAGCAGCGCGGATTTTGTCATGTTTTTCCATTGAAAATATCAACGTTATGTAACAAATACTTGTCATCTTAAGGTGGCGTGCTTCCTGCGCGCTGCAGTCTGGTTATTTCAGGCATGTCTCTCTGCCGTACTTAACAACCACCGGCTAAAGCCGGTGGGTTAAAACCAGGGACTGAAAGTCCCACCAAATACCGGCTAAAGCCGGTTGTTAACTTTCTATTTCAAAATTAGGGTTTTCTTTGCTCTCAAAGTGATGATCTAGATACTCTT
>JANNXD010000114.1:0-15348 GCA_031409375.1 Gammaproteobacteria bacterium
CCCTACATTAGAAAAAATAAATCACCCATTAGAAAAAGTAAACCATCGCTAAACAAGCTGGCATTAAAAAACTCAGCTTCAACTACTTTTGGCAACCTTCTCTATTATGCAATTCGGCGATCAACAAATCCTCTAAATCAAAACGCATGGACAAATTTTCAGCAATAATAGACAACTCTTTGTCGAGATCATCAATATGCATGCCGCACTTTTCAATCGTTTCATACTTATCATTGAAAACTAAAGCTTTGTCAGTGGTGATATCAATTTTGGGATAGACGTGATTTAACAATGCATCACCAGCTTCGCCATGCGCTTGCACACCATCGCGCAACTTACCATATATCTCAAAATGACCTGCCGACACATAATCCATCATCACCTGGCAAAAAGCTTGGATCTTAATCGCAATAGGGGTTTCTTTCGGCATAATTTCCCGTAGACCATGTACAGCACACAATAAAACAATCAGTGTTTGGCGTTCTTTTAACCAGGCTGCGATAATTTTATTCAAATCAATTGATGACTGACTCGCTTCAACAACACCCTGAGCAAGTCCATCTTGAGCTTGCGCAGCAACCGAAGAAACAGAAGAGCTAGGAGAAGATGAGTTCATAACATACAGACCTTTGTAAAAAATTAGCCGAAAATGACGTTTTCAAATTTCAATTTTAAACTTTAACTAAACAAGGCAAGGATTGTACCGTCGATAATAAAACTCGCAAGAAATTATTTGCGACCTCGTCATAGGCAATTAGATATAGCACGCAAAATGGCAGCTTGCTATAGCCATTTCCTTACAAGCCAACATCTCGCAAGAAAATCAACTATTCTAAAAATATTTCTCAATCTGCAATAAGTACAGTGAATAAGGATATCTATGTCCACTACAAGCCGCCTATTGATCAATTCAGTAATATTTGCAATGACCATCATGGCATCAAACTTCAATTTTGCGGCGGAACACGGCGGAGGAGAAGCCAAAAATGATGATGGCAAACCTAAATTTGTTGATATTAAACCAGCATTGGTCAGCAATTTCATTGCTGATAAAATTCGTTTCGTTAAAGCTGACGTCGTGCTTAAAGTAAAAGATATGGCGCACGTCGAGATGGTACAAACACAAATGCCATTAATTAAACATCAATTATTGCTGATGCTGGCCAGCCAACAAGAAGAGACGCTCGTTACACCTGAAGGCCAAGCGAGCTTAAAAGTACAAGCCTTAGAAGAGCTCAATACGATGCTCGAAGAAGAGCTGGGGCAACCAGCAGAAATTTTAGACGTATTATTCACGGGTTTTTTAGTCGAATAGCTCGACTTAACACTTCTCGACTTGCAATCTCAAACCCTGGATTAAAACCTTGCGTTACAAAACTGTCATTACGCACTTTGCAAATACTGTTGCAGATAATCGTCAAAACTTAGATCTTGTTGTTGCTCAAGTTGATGCTGCTCCTGCCACGATTTGATTGCCCACGCTTCACATGACTGCAGCGCAGCATCCGGCAAAGACCACGCTAAAAAGTGATCGCGTCGCCGCTGCGATTGCTGCATAGCCCACGTATAAAAAGCACCGCTAGATTGTTGTGCGACATCAGCAACGATGCGGGCGGACAACAACTGTTGCGGCTGGGTAATCGCCTGACGATAAGGCTCTAGGGCTGCCCGATAGACATGCTCACCAGCGCCATCCAACCACTGCGCCATCTGCTGCAATTGATCCCCCAACTGCTGTGCATGTTGCATTATCGTTTTTTCCTGGCCATTCAATATTAGCGTTTGCTGCCGGTCACGCCCGCGATTGACCACGGCGGACAAATTTTGCTGATTGATACGCGACTCATCTGGTTTTAACTCAGGACTTGGCAAGAGCAAACACGTTAATAAAAATAAATCGATACAACGCATTTGATCCGCATGAATCCCCACTGGCTCATAGGGATTTAAATCCAAGCAGCGCACTTCAAGATACTCAACGCCAGATTGCCGCAACGCGGCTAAGGATCTTTGGCCTGGTGCCACCACACGTTTTGGTCGAATCGGCGCGTAATATTCATTTTCAATTTGCAGCAGCTGATCATTCAACTGCCAGCGTTTGCCTTCATGCAAACCATTATAAATTTGATACGGCGGATGCGGCGTGTGAATGGCTCGATCCAAGGTATTAATAAAACCCGGCAAATTATTATGACAAATATACAACTGGCCTTGCTGGCTGTTTTGATACCCCAAATCACTCATGCGCAACGAAGTGGCGGTATCTGACAAGATAGCATCCGGGCGATTAACCGCCCGCAAAAAAGAGTGGCAAACTTGCGGCGAAGCGCCCATCAACAGCACCAACCACCAATGATAGCGCTGAAAATTACGAATAATATGAAAATACCCGACATCACGCAGTTCACGTAACGAGCTATCAACTGACAAGGTTATATCAGCAGACGCAGACAAATGAGACGCAAGCAAAGGCCAGATGGTATCTGGAAACGACACATTGTAATGAATACCGGCGATGGTTTGCATGGCACGACCATAACGGTGCCCCAAGCCTTCTCGATATAACGTTTTTAATTGCCCCACATTTGACGTGCCATATTGCGCCAGAGGAATTTGCGCATCCGTTTCCAGCAGGCAAGGCATGCTGGCCACCCACAACCGCTCATCACCCATATGGTGATACGCAAATCGATGTAGGCGTTGCAAAAACTCCATCGGCTCATCATAACTGGTGAAAGCGGGCGTAATAAATTCCAACAAGGCTTCAGAAAAATCGGTGGTAATAAAGGGATGAGCTAATGCAGCACCCAACGCTCGAGGGTGCGGCGTTTGCGCCAAATGACCGTCCGGGGTAATGCGTAGACTTTCTTTTTCTAAACCACGCTTCATACCAGCCAGAACAGGCGCAATACCCAACGCACTCCAGCGCTTTAAAGCCTGATCTAAATCGCGGGAGAAAGAAATAGCTTGCTGCAGGTCTTGCTTCATAGATCACCTAATTCAGACCGATAACTGGCCAGCATTTCAGAATAACCTTCACGAAAACTCGGATAAGAAAATTGAAAGCCCAAAGATTTTACCCGCGCATTATGACAGCGCTTATTTTGTTTCACCGTCGCCTTACTATCAGAAGATAACCGTCCTGGCGGTGTCAATTCTAGTGGTGTCAGTGCAGGCGGTAACGCCATTTTTAACTGCTGCGCTAACCAAGCAAACAAGACACCCTCCGCCACTGGATCACCATCCACACCAATATAGAGTGCATGCGGCAAACTCGGCTGTAACAACAGAAAACTCATCAGTCGTACCGCATCTTGTTCATGAATGCGATTAGTATACGTTGGTGGATCATACTGGATGGGTTGTTGCGCCAACAAGCGCCGAATTTGCCATTCACGCCCTGGCCCGTAAATACCGGCTAAACGCAACACGCAAGCCTGACCAGCAAACCCCTTTAACCACGAATTTTCTGCATCGATCACCGCTTGGGTTTGGGGCGATGCTGCTTGCACAGGCGTAGCTTCATTTACCCAATCACCACCGCGCTCTTCATAAACCCGGGTACTGCTGATCAACAAGGCGCGTTTTAACGAAGTTGAGTGTTGATAGTGTTGCACTAATTGTGAGGCCAACTGCGCATACATGACCTGATAACTGTCTTGTTGCTGATGGACTGATTGTTGATGCACTGATTGATGATTTACAGACAATTGCCGTGATGGGCTGGGCGTATAAACTAAAAGATCAATGTCTAATGGCAACGCCTCAATAACCGACGCTTGCATTAGATCCACCGCCAACCACTCGAAAGCTTCCATCTCTAGCGGCGTGCGCCTGACCGCGATGACGCGATAACCCGCTCGCTGCAAATCACGCCCGACTCGCTGACCGAGCTTGCCACACGCCAGTAATAATGCAATGGGTTGCTTCAACATGCCTACTCACATCCATTATGGGTTCTGCTATGATCGCCAACGTCTTTATTGGCGTGCGCTAGTCTAGAGCGTTTTATATTGAATTGCAGGGCGTTTTTGATTGAATAACAACATGAGGGCGCCGTGCAACTGCCGCGATTAACTGGGCTGGGTCCAGAAACCCAGCGCAAACTCAACAAGATTGGCATCACCCATGTGCAATCACTGTTATGGCATTTACCGTTGCGTTATGAAAACCGGGCGCAACTCACGCCCATCGCTGAACTAACCGACGGACAAACTGCGCTGATTCAAGGCGTCATTCAACGCGTCATCACCAACCCTAAAACCGTCACCGTGATACTCGAAGATGCCAGTGGCAACATTGCCCTGCGTTTATTTCAACAACGCACTTGGCAAACCCCGCACCTTGTTCAAGATAATTGGCTGCGCTGTTATGGGGTTGTCCAAGCCCAGCCATCGCAAACCCGAAAACAAATGCTCCAACCCGATTGGCAGCGCTGCACAGCGGACGAGCCGATCGACAACCACGACCACTACACTCCAATTTACCCCACCACGGCCGGATTAAGCCAAAATAAATTACGCTCACTTATCAAACAGATGATTATCCATGCGCACACCCAAAGCTTGCTGCAACCGCTGCGAATACCCAGCCAAGGTCAATGGCCAAAGCCGCTGCTGCCCATACCCGATGCGCTGCAACTGTTGCACGCCCCGCCGCTGACCTTAGACCCAGAACAACGCGATCAACAACTCGAACAAGCCCGCGAAAGTTTAGCGTTTATCGAGTTGATCCATCATTTTGCCGAGATCGCACGCCTACAACATTTTCAGCAACAAGCCCTTACAGCAACCCGTGCCGCGCCAAGTTTTATACTGGACGCCGCCGTCGAGCAACAATTTTTACAGCGCTTACCGTTTCAACTCACCCAAGGCCAACAACAGGCCTGGCTTGCGATTGCTGATGATCTGCAGCAATCGCAACCGATGCGACGCTTACTGCAAGGCGACGTGGGTTGCGGCAAAACCATTGTCACCGCCTTGGCCGCTCTGGCTGCCATTCATAATGGCTATCAAGTTGCGCTCATGGTCCCGACTGAAATTTTGGCGCAGCAACACTACTTAAGTTTTAAAAATTGGTTTGTGGAGGTCGAGAATGCACGAGTTGCGCTACTCACTGGCAGCACCAGCGCGAAACAAAAACGCGAATTAAAAGCAGCGCTGCATCAAGGCGACATTCAGATCATCATCGGCACCCAAGCCTTGTTTCAATCGACCGTGCACTTTCATAAGCTAGGCTTGGTGATGATTGATGAGCAGCATCGTTTTGGTGTCGCACAGCGCTTGGCACTCGTGCGCCGCGCCAACGACAAGATCCCGCATCAACTCACCCTCACCGCCACCCCAATTCCACGCACGCTGGCCATGACCTTATCCGGCCAACGACAAGTGTCCGTCATCACGCAAATGCCGCATGGCCGTAAACCAATTATTACCGCCGTCATGTCCGAGCAAAAACGTCCGCAATTGTTACAGCGCATTCAACACAGCCTTGCGCAAGGCGAGCAGATATTTTGGGTATGCCCATTAATAGAAGAATCGGAAATCCTGACCTGTGCTGCCGCCGAACGCACCCATCAACTACTGCGTGAACAGCTCACCGAAGTCCGCGTAGGTTTGCTGCATGGCCGCATGCACGAAACCGATAAACTCGCCGTGCTACAAGCATTTCGTGATCAACAACTGCAATTACTCGTCGCCACCAGCGTGATTGAAGTCGGGGTCGATATTCCCAATGCGAATTTATTGATTATTGAAAACGCAGAACGCCAAGGACTCGCGCAACTGCATCAACTGCGCGGTCGCGTCGGTCGAGGCCAACAACAAGGTTATTGCATCCTGTTATACAAACCGCCATTAGGTTGCATCAGTCGCCAACGCTTGGATATCCTGCGCAATCACACCGATGGCTTTTTAGTCTCACAACACGATCTTGAGATTCGCGGCCCAGGTCAATGGCTCGGCAAACAACAAAGTGGCCATCACCCGTTTCGATTTGCCGACATGCCGTTAGATAGCGACCTCGCCGAACAAGCCGCTGAGCTCGTTAGCACCTTAGAAAAAAATCAACCCCACTTGCTGCGCGGCCTCATGAATATTTGGCAGCCTTATGAAATCTCTGACGCTCACTGCATGGCAGACGCATGAACCAATTTCCGGGCAGACACATAGGTCTGCCCCTACATCGATTACTCATTCTGGATCAACACCTGGCATCCATTTTCGTAGGGGCGCACCTGTGTGTGCGCCCTGCTTTTTGCACCCGCAGTCCTGCGCATAATTCCGGGCAGTTTCTGGACAGACACGCAGGTCTGCCCCTACATCGATCGCCCATTCTGCATTAACGCCTAACATCCATTTTCGTAGGAGCACACCTGTGTGTGCGCCCTGCTTTTTGCACCCGCAGTCCTGCGCATAATTCTGGGCAGTTTCTGGGCAGACACGCAGGTCTGCCCCTACATCGATTACTCATTCTGCATTAACGCCTAAATCCATTTTCGTAGGGGCGCACCTGTGTGTGCGCCCTGCTTTTTGCGCCCACAGTCCTGCGCATAATTCCGGGCAGACACATGGGTCTGCCCCTACATCGATCGCCCATTCTGCATCGACATTTTTATCCCCTGTTTTTTAGGATCCGCACACCAATACAACCAACTCAACCCAATCACACTCGCGACAAACGAGGCCAGCAAAATGCCTAATTTGGCTTGTTCAACATACTGAACATCGTCGAACGCCAACTGGGCGATAAACAACGACATGGTAAAACCAATGCCACCCAACCACGCGGCACCTAAAATATGTTTCCACGCCACGCCATTGGGCAACCGACCCAGACCCAAGCACACCGCCAAATAACTGAACAAGCTGATGCCCATAAATTTCCCCAACACCAGTCCCAATAAAATACCGATGGTCACCGGGTAATCCACGACACCCCGCCATTCAACCTGCGTTAAATCAATGGCCGCATTAGATAAAGCAAAAATCGGAATAATTAAAAAGACCACCCAAGGGCTGAGACCATGTTCCATGCGTTGCAACGGACTTTGCACACTTTTAGCCATGCGCTCGATATTCTCGGCAATGGTCGCCATGTGATGATTGCGTAGAGAGCTATCGCCAAGATTTTCTTTTAGTTCTTCACGAAAATCCGCTTGCAGCTGATCAACTCGTCGTTCGAAATTTTCGGGTGTATCACTCGGTTTGGCTGGAATGCTCAAGGCCAATAACACACCGGCCAATGTTGCATGCACACCCGACAATAACATCGCATACCACAACAACACACCCACGATGGCATAGGGCAACCAATATCGTACACCCAAGCGATTTAACAGCAGCAAAGCCAACAACCAACCGGCTGCCACCGCCAAAGCCGCATAGTTCAACTGATCGGTATAAAATAAAGCAATCACCAGCACAGCACCTAAATCATCAATAATCGCAAGCGCCGTTAAAAATAAAACCAAATTATTGGGTACGCGCCACGACAACAAGGCCAACACACCCACCGCAAAGGCAATATCAGTCGCCGTTGCAATCCCCCACCCGGTTGCCATTGGCGTACCCTGATTAAAAAACAAATAAATCAGCGCCGGACACAACATACCACCCATCGCAGCAAAGATTGGCAAGACCGCATCTTTGATCGATGACAACTCGCCCACCAACATTTCCCGCTTCAACTCAAGCCCCACCAAAAGAAAAAAAGCGCCATCAAGCCATCGTTAATCCAGTGATGCCACGACAGCTCAAACGTAAAATGCTCACCCACAGACAAACCTAAAGTCTGTTCCCAAAAATGATGCACCACATCCATACCCTGCACACTGGCCCACACCAAGGCAATCAGTGTTGTAGCAATCAACACTAAGCCGCCGGCCATCGCGTTTTGTCGAAACCGATCCAATGGAGAAATTATGCGTTGTAACAGTGGCTCTAGCGGGTAGAAATGGGATGACATAACACAACCTTAATAAAATACATGCCGCCAAAAAAAGAACGCAGCCCGCCAAATAGTTTCAGAGAGCCACCCAACGAAAGCAAAACCCTACATGATTTTCAATAAATCGCTACCCTACCTGATCAGTTGATGCTTTTAAACCCTCAAACAACTTCAGGTGATAGATAGGCAATTTGCACAAGCCCACAGCCTGCCCGTAGACTACGCATCTCAAATTTTTTAACGCTGAAAGGATTTCTTAATGTACGCACTCATGGCCATCGTGTTTATCGTCGGTTATATGCTGATCGTATTGGAGCATACAATCAAAATCGATAAAGCCGCATCAGCGGTATTAACGGCTGTGCTGTGTTGGACGGCGTTGATGTTGGGCGCGGATGCGATTTTGCCAAACCCTGCAACCATTGCAGCTGCCGATATGAGTGTGTCGGCAATCAATCAAATGGATTTAAATCACACCGCTTTAAATCATACGGTTTTCATCTCAGAGGAATTGCGTCATCACCTCGCTGAGATTGCGGAAATTATTTTCTTTTTACTGGGGGCTATGACTATTGTTGGATTAATGGATGCACATGATGCTTTTGAAGTCATTACCGGCCGTATTACCACCACCCAAAAAACAACTTTATTATGGCTACTGAGTTTTATTACCTTTTTCTTATCTGCTGTGCTGGATAACTTAACCACCGCTATTGTGATGATTGCTTTGTTACGCAAACTGGTTGCCGATCAACAAGATCGTTGGTTTTTTGCGGGCATGGTGGTGATTGCCGCCAATGCTGGCGGCGCTTGGTCACCGATTGGCGATGTCACCACCACCATGCTATGGATTGCCAATCGCATTACCGCGCTGAGTATTATTCAGCAGCTGTTTCTGCCCAGCTTGATCTGCTTATTGGTGCCTTTAATTTTTTTGAGCTTTAAATTAAAAGGCGAAGTGGTGCGACCCAGAAGCATCGAGAATGCCGCTAAAAAAACCGATGTCACCACCGGTTTTGAACGTAATCTGGTCTTTATTCTGGGCGTAGGTTCCTTAATATTCGTGCCGATATTTAAAACCACCACGCATTTGCCGCCCTATATGGGCATTCTGTTTGGCTTAGCCGTTTTGTGGATCACCACCGAGATTTTACATCGCAGTAAAAATGAAAGCCTGAAACATCCATTATCCGTCGTCGGTGTCTTGCGTAATATTGACACCACCAGCGTATTATTTTTTTTAGGCATTTTATTGGCCGTATCGAGTTTGGCAACTGCGGGGCATTTAACGCAAATTGCATTGCTGTTAAAAGATACCTTCGGCAATATCTTTGCGATTAATGTGGTGATTGGTTTAATGTCTGCGGTGGTGGATAACGTGCCTTTAGTTGCGGGTGCGATAAAAATGTACCCCTTGGTGACACCCGATATCCTCGCTGCGCAAGCTGATCAAGCGCATTGGTATCAAAGTTTTATGATCAATGGAAAATTCTGGGAACTGCTATCGTATTGCGCCGGTACAGGCGGCAGTTGTTTGATCATTGGTTCAGCTGCCGGTGTTGCGGCCATGGGCATGGAAAAAATCAGCTTCTTTTGGTACCTCAAACATATCAGCTTATTGGCATTGCTCGGTTATTTTGGCGGTATTGTCACTTTTATCGTGTTATCCATATCAGCCTGACCAAGCTGTCAACCAGATAAGTTTATTCAGCATCCCGCTCCAGAAAACATAAGATACACAAATGAATTTTTGTATTTAAAATAACCAACATGCGTCCTCTCATTTTATGGCTAGAATACCCTAACTTTTAAATTGGCCAGACAGTAGGCTTTCATTTTCCGGATTTAATTATTTATTGACCGCATCCATAACTTAAAACTATCGGAATGAAAAAAAAATGCCCGTTGATGCAAATCGATCACCAGTCACCCCTGTCGCGAATGGTAACCACGCAACGCCATCCATTCAAAATCCACGAGATGACAACGGTACCGTAAGGTCCGGGTTTCTGAATAAAGTCCGCGTATTGTTCAGAGGTAAAGACCCTAAAAATCAGGGGCCACGCTCAGATCTACGTAGCAATCGTAACCGCCACTTACAAGCTTCAGGAAACTTTGCCAATCCAGAAATCCTAATTGACTCATCTAGCTTGACAATGTCTGGGGATGATCATCAGTCCATCGATTACAACTCTATTGATGACCGAATTAGCGACATCCTCTCTAAAAATAATGTTGATGACCTCATTAATGGTAACGACATCAGCTCAATCCTGAATAGCCTGTATCACAATCAAAGAAATGAATATTCCATTTCTAACATACACAAGATTACAATTCTATTTCTGCATCTATTGATTGAAGATGGTGTAGCGGGTGCCGCTTATCATCCGGATTTTACAAAATCTCTAAAGCTGAGCATCCTCTATACCGATTTAAGAACCAATGAAGACCACGCCTGCGTTCAAGCCCTTTTGAAACATGTAGCAAACAGCATGGATGAAAATTTATTCATTATCGAGACCTTATCCAGTTCAACTCGACGTCAAGCACATCCTCATGCAACGGGAAGAATCTTGACCCGAAATCCTAACAACAGTCAGTCCAATCCACTGGTGTCTGTTATTGTCAATAAAGGCTATATAAAAAATCCAATAGCCAGGGGGCAATATACTTTTCGTCCCTTAACTGACTCACCTACCTTTAATAAATTAAGATATCCAAAACGCGATGCTCACGCGATAAATACCAGACTCAGTGGGCGTTCCCAAGTTGTCGGCAACTGTGGAATGATTGCATTCAAAGAAGCTTTGCAGCTTGCAACAGCCTTTCAAGAACCTAACTTCAAAAAAGCCTTTTTTATCAAGTCACTGCCAAGTAATCCATTTTTTTCGCTTGGATCATCATCATCGCTAAAACGCGAATTTAAAAATCATTATAAAATCGGCAATCAAAGAGTACATGATAAATTAGCTGAAATCCTGCTTAATAAACTGACAGAAAAGGTTAATGATGATGTTAGCGGCAAACGGCTGAACGAAATCGATAAGGTCGCTGATCTAATAAAAACTCAGAAAATTCATAAACAGCATCGAACCGAGCTCCAACAAACCCTTGGCCAACAAAAATTTGAAACCTTGGCACCAATTCAAAACACTTATGCTGATAACGGAGCAGACAATGAAACCACACACTTAATCAATGTAAAAACTTTGCAAACTCAAGGTAGCAGCGTTTTGCAGTATCTCGGCCTTAGTCACATTCATCTCACTGATCCCATCAAAATTAATCAGGCAGTTGCCGACCTGTGGAATAGCACGCATGGGTCGCAAAATAACAAAATTACGTTAACAAAATATGTGCTACAGAAATCGATTCAATATTGTGAACAGTATAGAGGCCATAAAATTAAAATCGCTTTAATTGAGGTCTTGATTACCACCGCTGGGAATGGCGTAGAGTCTGAGACATTGCGGTCCGTTGCCAAGCGCATCGTGCAAACTTCTGCAGCTCTTGAATTAACCGAGGATCAAAATCCGAACCGTCTTAATGATGATCAAATTAAAGATTTGATATTGACGCTCATTAACGACAACAGCTTACACTCTGCTCATAAAATCATGTCTAGTCTTCTAAGTAACAGAATTAGGGAAAAAAACAACCTTTTAGCATTGATCCGAAAATTTTTTACAGGCGATCCAAAGGCTCATCGGGGGAAAAGAATTAACCAGTTTTTAATGACATTAGTGAATAACGAAGGCTTTATTGACAACCTACAGTCACACATTATGAATAGCAATACGGATTTGGATTCACCACTTTATTGGTATTCGCTGGCCCAAAAATTCATGCTGCTTCAAATTGAAAATCTAGGGGATGTATCCGACAAAGAACTGCAGGAAAAAAAGATACGATCCGATTGGGCTACCGCTTTACTGCATTCCGCAGAAAAACAGCTTGAAAGTTATAAATCACAATCGGTTTCGGATGGTTTGAAGGGGATAGCCTTAAGCCTGAAGTTGGGTGCAATGGAAAATCAAATAAGCAGCAAACAAAATCTTCTGGATGCACTGATTGATTCGCTTACGAATAAAGAGGGTCAACAATTTAAAAACGCCGTTCAGTTAATTAATCGATCTTATTTGAGTAGAGAAGCACTGCAATTTGTTGATCACCAAAAACTTGCTTTGAAGATAGGTAAGCAATTTGGCGCGAGTGATGCCTGGGATGGCGAATTTTCACATATTGCCCGGAATTTGAATCAAGAAAGTGTTCGGCATGTTATTAACACCGTTATTCACAACCCTACTGTATTTGCTAACGCTAGTTTATATACAAAATTTCAATTACTTTCCGGTGTAAACAATCTACTTGAAAGCGATAATTCAAATTCGATTAGCGTTGGCGTTAAATTTATAAACCGATTTAGGGAACAGATATCCCATGGTTTATCGAAAGAGCTTGATGCACTCACCACCGATGAAATCAATATTTCTTATTTAATTAAACTTGTTGCTCTACTCAATAATTGTGAGCAACATAAGGCGATGCCAATAGAATCACTGATCAGTATTGCGCAATTTGATAGTTTGTCTGCGGCTATTTTAAATACTGATCCGGTTGATTTAAACCTTTTCAGGAATGGAACTGAGTTGTTAACAACCTACGCACTAGAAAAAACGGGAGCAGAGAAAACCCAAATATTCAGCTCAATAATCCACAGTTGTCTAACCTTACTTGCATCGGGGGATCCCCGTAAAATATCGCAAGCAGCATTCAGAATGGCATTTCTATTTATTAATCCTATCAATATAGATGTCACGACATTAAACGGGGATATTTCTAAAAACATAACCTTTGCGCTCGTAACTGCCTTTTCTCATCCAGAGATAAAAGCCAACGATAAATATAATCTTTCTTTAGTCTTTTTAAATCAGCACACGATTGGATTGGTGAACGACTCAATTCAGCATTATGTCAGCCCCGCATTTATCGGCTCGCTTGTACTTTTTTCATATGAAACTGGAAAACTTGGAGGACCTGAAGCCGCGTTCAAAGTGGCCAATCTACTGCTACCCAACTGCCCTAATTTTTTTAAAAAATATTTAACAGCGACGCAAGCGCTATAACCCTTAACCATGACGAAATTGATTGCGCAAACAGAAAACACGAAAAACCACCTTCATGGTTACAAATATTTTTCGTATACCCAAGCATAACCTGGTTAAATAGCGCAACTTTTTGGATGGGCGTCGGTTTATGTTGAACTTGGGTCGGTTATTGAACTTAGGTCGGGTGTTGGAATCATGTCGAGCGTTAAAATTAAATCGGTTATTGGTCGTATTTTCCTGCTTGCTGTGCTTACCCGTGTTAGCAGCAAATTTGCCTGATTATTATCAAGAGCCAGGTTTTAATAGCTTTCGCAACGTCAAGCTTGGGCAATTTGGGGAAAGTATTGATCCGTTTAATGGCGGCCTACAACTGCACATCTCCCCTATTGTGATCCCCGGCAATGGCGGCTTGGATATCAATATCCAATTAACTTATCGCTCTATTTCCAAACAAAACACCCAAATTGGCAATGATCATCAATCCTGGCATTCACCCTTTGGGGTAGGTTGGGATTTGCATATGGGGCGGATTTGGCCAAGCAGCAGCCAGTCTTGTTCGTTTGACAGCTGTGCACCCGTGTTGGAGTTAGCCGATGGTACACGACGCTCGTTGGTGACATACACCGGAACGGATGGTTTTGATTTAATCACCACCGATCGGTGGGCTGCCAAATTCGATGCGGCTAAAAACCAATACATCGTTTATTCGCCAGAAGGGGTGAAATATTATTTTTCCACGGTTGGTCATGCAATCGCGCCCGGCAGTGGCTTCGCTTATAGCGTTAACAAGATTGTGGATGCCAATGGCAACACCATTGTGGTGGAGTATCTAACGGATGATAACCATCAACTGGTCAATAAAGTTTATTTTCTCGGAGAAGAAGGAAGCGGTGTTAATTTAAGTTATGAAGCGAAAGGTCAGTATTATTATTTACAGTCCATTGCGCATAACAGTCAATCTTGGAATTTTACTTACACCCCCGTTACACAAGTCAGTATCGGTTATTATTTTCTCACCAAAATTGATCCACCCGAGATGAACACTTGGCAACTGGAATACCTGGACCCCAGTGAAAACACCAACGGCAGCAATCCCAATTTATTCAATCTCGTTAAAATGATTTCACCCACGGGCGTGACCAGCACCTATAACTACGTCGCTAAAATATTTGATGACTCACCCCAGTTCACGCCCATCCTCACGATGGCGGTCGCCACAAAAACCGTTTCAGGCAGTGATGTCACACCCGGCACTTGGACTTATACCTATGAGCCTGGCGACGGCAGCACCAACAGCGTCACCACCATCACCACGCCAGCGGCCACGGAAAAATACACCTACTTTTCTGCTAAACAAGCCGGCAGTGGCGATGTTTGGCAAATTGGCACGTTACAACAACAGCAATGGCTCAGCGGTACCACGGTTTTAAAACAAGTCGATTATGTTTGGGAACCAGAAAAAATCTCCGATATGGGCGTTTTTCATCGCCGTCGAACCATCGATAATTCCTCTGTTTACGATGCGGATACCTGGATCCCGCGTTTGGCGCAACGCAAGACATCCATCAGTGTGAATCGCGGCACCAATCAATTTAATGCCAGCTTTAAAGACTATGATGCCTTTGGTAATGCACAAACCATCGTGGAAAGCGGTTACAACCAAGGCAACGCCAGCACCCGCACCCGCAAATTTACGTTTGATGTTAAAAGCACAGCGTGGATTTTACATCTCGTCAGTAGCGAAAATTTGCTCAAAGTCGACGGGGCGATCACGCATACCTACGATGCTGCAGGACGATTAACGCAAGACAATCAATTTGGCGTGATCACTAAATACAGTCGCTGTGACAATGGTGAAATTAAAACCCTCACCAATGCGAATGATCATACAACGAATTATGCGTGCGACTATAAAAACGGCATCCCCACCTCCGAACAGCGCGTCGGCGATCTGGCCACTGGCAACATTAACATTTCCCGCGCCGTGGATGCATCCGGTCGGCTCAAGTCCGAAAGCATGATCGAGGCTTATACGCTCACCGATGGTCGCTTATCGACTTTAACCACGAGTTATACCTGGGACGCCATCAATCGCTTAACGTCCATTTCCACACCGGAAATTGGCGATAGCAATATTGGTATTGCTTGGTCTAAGAACCTGTTCAAAGTTTTTGCAGTAGGAGACGTATAAAAGCAAGAACAACCATATGCAAACTCGTATTAAGTTTTCTTTCGCAGTTTTTCCATAAACGACGACACTTCTCAAGCCAAGAAAAAGAACGCTCAACTA
>JANNXD010000115.1:0-2588 GCA_031409375.1 Gammaproteobacteria bacterium
CATGGCGTTGGGGTCGGCATCGCACTTGACTGCTTGTTTAATGGGACTTGGCCTGACTTCATACTTGAAATTATTCAAAAAAATCCTCAGGGTGCTGAATAGTTACAGAAAAACAGCGAAAGTACCTTCCAAGTCAAATGCATGAGTAACATATGGCGTCGTTGTAACTACAGCTGTTGAGGTATCGCCGAAACGCCACTTATAATTCAACGCGCCACCCTCAGGATCATATGAGTTTGAACCATCAAAAGTAATACGGCTGGTCACTGGAATTGAGTAAGCGTTTTTACTGAATGCTGCGATTGGATTAGCATTAGGTTTTCCATAATAAGTTTGTACTGTTAATACATCAATCGCGCTCAGATTGCCATCGCCACTCCAGCTAGGATTACAATAATTCATAACTGAGTTAGAGTCCCAAGCACCAATTGTGACATTACCATCTGTACCCTGCGGAGCTTGTTCACAAGTGGCTGGAGTATCTGGGCGATTTTGTTCATGCGCGAATCCCAAAGCGTGACCAAACTCATGCACAGCAATCACATCGATACAATAATTTCTTCTCTCAGCTGAAAATGAACAGGAACTGCTCCAATTCGCAAAGGTAAAATTCAGATACATTCCTGAGGAAAATCTTGTGATGCTTTTACCCAGAGCTGATGCTCGTGGCCCAGAATCTTCAATTAAGATACGAATGGCGTCATTATTAACTGCACTGAAAAAAGATGGGCATTGTGTCCATCCAACGAAGCGAACATTCGATGCAGCCTCCCACGTTCTTGCAATCGCCTTTTGAACGTTCAACCGCTCAACCTGATTAGTTGCGGTTGGATTAATCCAACATACAGGTATCTGTGTTGTTGGCCAGATTTGAGTTGTTAATACATAGCCTCGTTCTAGACCTGCTTGCGCATTTAAAGAAAATATCCATAAAAAAACCATGGAAATACTGAGGGGGGAAAAATTTAATTTCATAAAATATGACCCGCTCCAGTGATTTGATAAATCATTTATATTGGGTTCATCTCAATATTTCTGATTAAAAAATGAAAGAAAAAACGCTTTTGATTTTTTATTAATTTTTTATAAACCCAGAAAAAACTCATTTCAAACCCTCGAGTTTATTCACTGGCGAACAAATCAACCCATCAATTCATTTGAATACGTAAAATGAAGCTACTTTAAAACATCTACTCAACCAATCAGTTCGCTATATACAACCAATTGCCAGTTGCTTGTCCTGAAACACAAGTATCAGCAATGCCAATGGTAATATTTTTACCTGAGACTCATTCAGTTAAGTATGTGCAGAAACTGACCCAAACAATTTGTATCACCATCTTTCATTAGAAAGGACACTGTTTTTCCTGAAGCAAGTGCTGTAAGCAACGTAGAGTAAACTGCTTTATTATTTTCCTGACTTGCAGTTTGCCACTTTAACCATTTACCGGCAGGACAAGAAGCACTTCCTACATTCATCATAAAGCTAATAGATGTCGGCATATACGACGCCTCTAAACGCGTAATTTTTCCATCAATTACTTCTAAGGCCATTGATGTACTGCAGATTAAAGACAGAAACAAAAAACAAAAAACTCTAGCTTTCATAATAACTCCAATAATTGTCATCTTAAAAAAACCATTAACTTTCTTAATCTCGTGAATTATTGACTCACCAATCTCCATGACTGACAAACCGCCAAACCACTAAAGACCTCCGCAAATCATATTGCGTCATATTGCCATAGATATTCTGAATCAATTCATGCCTTCTTAATCACGTTAGGCGAACGATAATCAACCCGAAATTTCAAATTCAACAATCTTACAAAACCGTGACCCGCCTATGTCAACACCCTCTGTAACAAGTGAAACTGTTTTTTTGGAGGCATATGCAGTGAGTAATGCGGACATCATTCCCTTGCTACCCGGATCACTTTCATTAATAAAAGCCCAAGCAGGATTTTTGGGTCCATTATTACAGAGCCAAGTATCGGGTAAAGCTTCTGCAATAACTCTAAAATGAAAGTTTTGCGGTTGCGCTACTTTAATTGATCTGATTTTAAATGGACCTGGGTTTTCAACTGCATTGGCCAGGGGAATTAAGGTTATTAAAATCAAAATACCGCCCGCCAGAGCCATCATTAAGGAACTTGCTTTCAACATAACCTCCAAAAATAAATTTCTGAACAATTTTCTGCTTTATAAACCAGATTCACATCCAAAAAAACAGTCACCAATCTCTCGGGTTAGTGGACTGCCAATCCTTTAAAGACTGGCGCAAATCATATTGCCATTCATATCCTGCGTCAATTAATGCCTTCGGAATCACGATATTTGAACGTATTAATTTCGTAAACTTAACCGCGAAGTACATAACAAATTAAGCTGCAATAGCCGCCAGTTGATGCTACATCCATCTTAGCCAGATGGTTTTAATTAACTATCTTTGTAACTATTCAGCAGCGCTTGGATAGAGTGAATTAGCATCAATAATGATCTGAATAAAGTCAGGCCACTTGCCATTAAAAAGCAGATCAAGAGCAACAGCGGCTTCAACCTCCTGTTTTTGGCAAGTAGAAAGATAA
>JANNXD010000116.1:0-2958 GCA_031409375.1 Gammaproteobacteria bacterium
AGCAGGCAAGATTTTTATGGGTTTTAAAACACTAAAACCCTGGTACTAACGAGGCAGCGTCGGTCAGCTGCATAGTCGGTGAGGTTCTATCTTAAATTATTAGATTTTTTGTCTGGACTTGGGGGTCCACTTTAAACTTCAACTAGAAATTTTGACTACTTTTCCCCATTCGGCGGACACTGAGGGATGCTTAACACAGCGGTCAGTAACGCCACCTTTAAACGTTTTGGGTACATCCACACGCTTAATACGACCTCCACAAACATCTTCCTTGTCTTTACTTATCTGAAATCGACAAATCGGATTTTCATAGTGTTGCAACCAAAGTCGATAGTGCTCTTCACTGACCAAACATCGACTTGCAGCATAACCGATGGGATTCTCCATATAAATCGTCATATCCACTAGTGGTATAGACATGTGTCCAGCACCAGGATGAAATGCAATAAAGTTAATACCCAGCTTTTCAAGGCTTTCTAAAAACTTATCTGCACCAGAGTTAACTAAGCGAATTTTATCCCGCCGCAAATCGCAAACTTCCTTCTGTATTTGTTTAACCAACTCGTTACGAGCTCTCAGTTCTTCGTCTTTTTTTTCAGTTTCTATTTTCCATCTTTCATTAATCTCACTTAAGGTATCTTCGCTCTGTATTTCATATTTTTTTATTGTTGATTGCAATTCATCTCGATTTTTTTGCTCGGATTGCTTACGCAAAACTTCCATTTTTTCCTGCAGCACATCAATCTGCTGTTTTTGCGATTGATTTACGTCTTCTAGTGATTGTTTTTGGCTGGCCATAATATCCAACCGCAGTTTAACCTGTATTAATTCCTGAGTTACTTCCTCTAGCGTTTTTTCATACTCCTCAGTTACACATAATAATCGCCGCTCATAACCTTCGCGGACGTTAGAGAACGATTTATCCGTGCCTTGTTTAAACTCATTTAATTTCTGATTATACTCTTTCTCAAACGCCTTAAATTTTAAGTGCCATTGATGCGCAAGCAAATCAGGGCCTGCATCTAGCTGCACCCGCTCAGTTTCAATGCTATCTTGCACATCAAACGGCGTATCGTTTCCCTGCATCTGTCCAAACATACCCATATCTAATTCAGATAAAGGAATGCCATCCCTCTCTTCAGTCGAACTGAATTCCAACTCCAAGCGATTTTCTGCAACCGCCGTTTGCGCCAGTAGAAAAACATCAGGAAAATCATCAGGGGACCACAATTTATTATTATGCCACGGCACAGAACACTGTCCGTTAAAAGCCAATCTGATAAATCCAGCACCAAGATTTGGCCCTTTGCCAGCCTGATCAACCAGCTGAGTGAAGGGCAAATGCCAATTTGCAGGGGTATTACCCGCGTCATCAAAATCAATCACAAACAAAACACAAGCACTAATTTGCAACGACTCATTCACTTGAAGATATAAAGAACGACAACTTTGATTTTTTTGGTCAACCAAACTAACCACCCCATCCAGAACAGCCTCAAACTCTGAAAGCAGCATTTGCTTTTCTATTTGTTCATCTTTTAGCAGAAAGATCACTTCCGCATAACGTTTTGAATCCATGGACAATCCTAATATAAAACAATAACCTTGCCGCACAAAAAACGAAATACACCCATTAAAAACAGGCAGCCAAAATTAGCCCGCTAAAAAATCGCTCTCTAAAAGAATATGCAATAAATGAGGAATTTGGAGAAAATACACGACTATTTTTTTTACCAGCTAATTGATCGGAATGATTGCCGGCTCAAAACACAAACCCGCGTCAGGTATGACGCAGGTTTTGTACTTGCATTTCATGATTTTAATGTCTAGCGACATTATTCGACTAACATAATGGCGGAGCGGACGGGACTCGAACCCGCGACCCCATGCGTGACAGGCATGTATTCTAACCAGCTGAACTACCGCTCCGGAGCTTATTGCCTATTATGTGGTGGGTGGTGAGGGGATCGAACCCCCGACCCTCGCCTTGTAAGGGCGATGCTCTCCCAGCTGAGCTAACCACCCAACCGAGCGAGCTATTCTACGGTTATCTACTCATCTGTCAAATAGATTATCAATTAAAAAATCTGGATTGATTCAGATAGCCCACCCTTATGCTGCCAATGGCTGCTCAACCAACAAGATCTTTCCAATCAGCTCCAATACCGTCTTGCTGTGTAACTCAACTTGCTCTGGATCATGCGAATTAACACCATGCATGCTTTCAATCATGGGTGCTAAAGAAAAAAACTGCATACTCGCGGCCATGATAATCGAAACTAATTGAGGGAATGGCACGGACTTTAGCCATCCTTCCGCCACACCCTGACGGTAGTCCGCCACTATCAAAGTTAAAGTTGGGCGCGCCCAAGTATTTATCATCCAGTCTAAGCGTTCACTTTTTTGCGTACCTTCCCGCATCATGAATTGACCAAACTGAGGATACTCGCCAGCAAAACGTACGAACCCCTTAATAATAGATACCAACCGATCAGGCTTAGATTGCGAAACGGCATCTGAGCTTACCCTAGAAAGCTCATCTCTCAACATCAAAAAAATTTTTTCAACCGTAGCCTGCCACAACGCTAATTTACTCTTGAAGTGATAGTGGATCAGTGGCTGAGTGACACCGGCCATTTTTGCAATGTCTGTAGTGGACACACCGTCAAAACCCTTCGCAGAAAACTCCGCCAACGCCGTTTCTAAAATACGGGTCCTTGCATCGTATTTTTTGGGATAAGCATTTGCTTCAATTAAATTCGATTCTACAGCCACAACTCACCTCAACCATCAATTAGATTTATTTACTCGTGCCTTTATACAGGGCTCCCTAGCATTAAATGACCAGCTGTTATTGCTCTCAGTTAGCTCTAGCTGATCTTAAATGAATATAATTTGATGCTTTTACTGAAATTGCCTGGAATATTGTTGAGCAATATTGCGGTACATTGCTTTTTA
>JANNXD010000117.1:0-15323 GCA_031409375.1 Gammaproteobacteria bacterium
CGCCATTGGTGCCAGCAAAGGTTATATTTTTCTACGCGGCGAGTATGTGTTAGCCGCTCAGCGCTTAAATATGGCGATCGAGCAAGCCCATCAAGCCGGTTATCTCGGCAACAATATTTTAAGTTCAGGTTTTAACTTCAATCTGCATGTGCATACCGGCGCTGGCCGTTATATCTGCGGTGAAGAAACTGCGCTGATTAACTCTCTCGAAGGCAGACGCGCCAATCCCCGCACCAAACCGCCCTTCCCGCAAATTGCTGGTGCTTGGGGTAAGCCCACCATAGTCAATAACGTCGAAACCCTATTTAATATTCCAGCGATCATTTTACGCGGTGCCGATTGGTTTAAAGGGTTATCGCAAGGCAAAAGTCCGGATGCTGGCACTAAGCTGTATGGTGTTTCCGGTAAAGCCAAGATCACAGGACTGTGGGAATTACCCATTGGTACCAGTTGTCGCGAATTGTTGTACACCCATGCTGGCGGTATGGCCGATGGATTGGAATTAATGTGCTGGTTACCGGGCGGCGCGTCCACCGATTTTTTGATGCCAGAACATTTAGATCTCGCGATGGATTACGACACCATTTCTAAAGCCGGTAGCCGCATGGGCACGGGTTTGATTATGGTGATTGATAATCGGCAAAACATTATTTCCGTGGTGCGTAATCTCGAACAATTTTTTGCACGTGAGTCGTGTGGCTGGTGTACGCCTTGCCGCGATGGGCTGCCATGGACGGTAAAAATTTTGCAATCGATAGAAGCCGGTGAAGGCCAAGTTGGCGACATTGAAACCCTGCAGCAACTCACCCGCTTTCTCGGCCCCGGCAAAACCTTCTGCGCCCATGCGCCTGGTGCCATGGAGCCTTTACAAAGCGCATTACAATATTTCCCGGCAGAATTTCAAAAAGGCATTCGTTGATTCTTATGGCAACCATACATGTAGATGGCAAAACCTATGAAGTGCAAGGCTCGAACAATCTACTCGAAGCTTGCTTATCGTTAGGACTGGATATTCCCTATTTTTGCTGGCACCCCAAGTTGGGTTCCGTTGGTGCTTGCCGCCAATGTGCGGTCAAACAATATAGCAATGCCAATGACACACGCGGTCGACTGGTGATGTCGTGCATGACACCCGCTGCCGACAATACCTTTATCGCCATTGCGGACGATGAAGCCCAAGCCTTCCGTAAAAACGTCATCGAATGGCTGATGACCAATCACCCGCATGATTGCCCTGTATGTGCCGAAGGTGGACATTGTCATTTGCAAGATATGACAGTGATGACCGAGCACACTACGCGTCGCTACCGCTTTGAAAAACGGACCCATCTGAATCAGTATCTCGGGCCGTTTGTTAAACACGAAATGAATCGCTGCATTGCTTGTTATCGCTGTGATCGTTATTACAAAGATTATGCAGGCGGTACTGATTTTGGCGTTTATGGCGCGCATGACAATGTGTACTTTGGTCGGACCGAAAGCGGTGTTTTAGAAAGTGAATTTTCCGGCAACTTAACCGAAGTCTGCCCCACTGGCGTATTCACCGATAAAACCCACGCCGACCATTACACGCGCAAATGGGACATGCAATATGCACCGAGCATTTGCCAACACTGTGCTGTGGGCTGTAACACCAGTCCTGGTGAACGTTATGGTGAATTGCGCCGCATTGAAAATCGTTACAATGGCGCGGTCAATCACTATTTTCTGTGTGATCGTGGCCGATTTGGCTATGGCTTTGTTAATCGCCAAGATCGCCCACATTATGTACGCTTAACTAACCGTGATGCGAACCTACAAACCGATGCGGCACTTGATCAAGCTGCGCTGTTATTACGCGATGCCAAACGCATTGTCGGCATTGGTTCGCCACGTGCCTCTTTGGAAACCAATTTTGCGCTGCAAACCCTAGTTGGCACCGCCAACTTTTGTGCAGGATTTAGCGCCAGTGAACAACAGTTACAACAAAAAATTCATCAGCTATTGTTGAGTTTAAATGTGCCCATCTGCAGCTTGCGCGAAATCGAAGATGCCGATGCCGTTTTTATCCTCGGTGAAGATGTCACCCAAACCGCCCCGCGCATTGCATTGGCTGTACGGCAAGCCGCCAAGAATTTTGGCGTAGCCTTAGCCGCTCAGCGCAAAGTACCCGGATGGAATGCCGAGGCCGTTAAAAATATTGCCCAACGTGATCTTAGTCCGATTTTTATCAGCAGCGTAAGCGCAACCCGACTGGATAATATTGCTGCACAAATTTATCGCGCCACCCCCGATGCCATTGCCCGCTTAGGGTTTGCCGTTGCGCATTACATTGATGTCACTGCACCGGCAGTCGAAGATTTAACAAATGACGAGCAAGCACGCGCCACGCAAATTGCACAAGCGCTTTTAAAGGCGGATAAACCGCTGATAATTGCTGGCACTGGTTTGCAATCAGTCGCGCTGCTAGAAGCAGCCGCCAATGTGGCCGCCGCGCTAAAAAATCGCAGCAAAAACGTCAGCATTAATTTAACGCAACTCGAATGCAACAGCCTAGGCGTAACATTACTGACGCAAGGCCATAGTCAATCGGTTGAAGAGATACTCGCGGCCGTTTGTGCAGGCACGATTGATACCCTGGTGATCGCCGAGAATAATCTTTATCGTCGTGCTCCGCAGACATTGGTTGATGCCGCACTGGCGGCTGCTAAAGTGGTGATCGTATTGGATCATCAACTCACACGCACCGCCAAAAACGCAACCATGATATTTCCGGCAGCCAGCTTTGCGGAAGCTGATGGGACCTTAGTCAATCTCGAAGGCCGCGCGCAACGCTTTTTTCAAGTTTATGATACAGCCTATTATCAACCAGACACACAAATTCATGAGGGGTGGCGCTGGTTACATGCCCTGCACAGCACCTTGTTAAATAAATCGACTGATTGGAGTCAATTGGACGACGTGATTAATGAATTGAGTGTGGCTCACCCCTTCTTTAGAAACATTCGTGAAGCCGCGCCGGATGCCAACTTTCGTGTTCATGGTTTAAAAATCGCGCGTGAGTCGCGTCGCTATTCCGGCCGAACCGCCATGCGCGCCAATTTATCCGTGCATGAACCACGTGCCTCCCAAGATATCGATTCCGCATTAGCTTACTCGATGGAAGGCATTAGTGGGCCCGGCAATCCATCTCAGTTAATTCCCTTTGCCAACGCACCTGGCTGGAATTCACCACAAGCGTGGAATAAATTTCAAGATGAAGTCGGCGGACCACTGCGTGCGGGTGATTCTGGCGTGCGTTTAATTACACCACAAACTCAATTTCCATATTGTGCCGTGTCTGCCAACCAACCTGCTCACAACAACTTGCAAAGCGCACTGGTGTATCATTTATTTGGCAGCGAAGAACAATCGTCGCGTGCTGGCGTTGTTAAAGATCGCATTCCGGCGGCCTATGTTGCCCTATCCAAGCTGGATGCCGACAAGCTTGGCTTAGTCACTGGGCAAACTGTGAATATCACTGCCGATGACTTGAGTTTGCAAACCACACTGCTAGTCAGCTTAGATCTGGCACCGGGTTTATTAGCCGTGCCGGTATTAAAAGGTTTTACCAGTCTACGTGCCGGCATTGTGGTGCAAATCGCAGGAGTGAGCGCATGAGCCACTGGATCCCTCCCCTGTTCATCGCCTGCGTTATTTCGATTCTAAAATCATTGATTATTTTATTCGGTACCGTTATTTGCGCCGCGTTACTCAGTTTTGTTGAACGCCGTTTACTGGCGGTGTGGCAAGATCGTTATGGTCCCAATCGCGTCGGTCCTTTTGGTTTACTGCAATTGCCTGCGGATATGGTCAAGATGTTTATGAAGGAAGACTGGACGCCGCCTTTTGCTGATCGTCTGACATTTTGGTTAGCACCGGGTATCGCCTTAGCGGGCTTATTGATTGCGTTTGCGGTGATCCCAATTGCCCCTGACTGGGTCGTGGCTGATTTGGATATCGGTATTTTATTTGTCTTAGCCATGGCCGGGATAGCCGTGTACGCCGTAATGTTTGCGGGTTGGTCATCCGATAGCAAATATGCCTTACTCGGCAGCATTCGCTCCACCGCCCAAACCGTCAGCTATGAAGTATTTATGGGTTTGTCGCTTATGGGCGTGGTGGCCATGGTTGGCTCATTTAATTTAACAGATATCGTTAACGCACAAAAAAACTGCTGGTTTATTGTGCCGCAATTTCTGGGTTTTTGTACCTTCAGCATTGCTGGCATCGCCGTTGCTCACCGGTCACCCTTTGATTTGCCGGAAGCAGAACAAGAGTTGGCCGCCGGTTATCACACCGAATACTCCGGATTAAAATGGGGTATGTTTTTTGTAGGTGAATACGTCGGTGTCTTATTGATCTCAGCTTTCATCAGCGTATTATTTTTTGGTGGCTGGCTAGCACCATTTAATTTATCCTTTTTGGATTTTATTCCCGGCTTTTTTTGGTTCGCAGCCAAAACCAGCTTTTTTATCATGTTGTTTATTTTAATCCGCGCGGCGCTACCGCGACCGCGTTATGACCAAATCATGGATTTTGGCTGGAAAATTTGCTTGCCGATTACGCTCATTAATCTCTTGGTAACCGCTGCACTGGTATTGGGAAGCGCCGCATGAAACAGTTTTTAATTGATGTTTTTACCCAGTTACGCAGTTTATGGATGGTATTTTCCCATGCTTGGCGCAAACGCGACACCATTCAATACCCCGAACAAAAAGTCAATGTACCCCCGCGTTATCGCGGCCGCATTGTGTTAACCCGTGATCCCGATGGTGAAGAGCGTTGTGTCGCTTGCAACCTTTGCGCAGTGGCTTGCCCTGTGGGCTGTATTTCTCTGCAAAAATCCGAAACCGAAGATGGCCGGTGGTATCCGGAATTTTTTCGCATTAACTTTTCGCGTTGTATTTTTTGTGGTATGTGCGAAGAAGCTTGCCCCACCAATGCGATTCAATTAACGCCAGATTTTGAAATGGCAGAATTTAAACGTCAAAATTTAGTGTATGAGAAAGAACATCTGCTAATTTCAGGTACGGGAAAATATCCAGATTACAATTTTTATCGTGTCGCTGGCCTTGCCATTGCCGGTAAACCCAAAGGCGCTGCACAAAATGAAGCAGAGCCAGTGAATGTGAAAAGTTTAATGCCATAGTAAATAATATCTCCCTCCCAGCCTCATATAAGGAACCACTGTGGGAACCAGTATCGCTTTTTACTTTTCCGCGCTTGTGGCGTTAATCGCTTCAGTCCGCGTCATCACCAATACCAACCCGGTGCACGCCCTATTGTATTTGGTGGTGTCACTGTTGGCCGTTGCCTGTATTTTTTTCACCATCGGTGCACCTTTCGCCGCAGCGCTTGAAATCATCGTCTATGCCGGAGCAATTATGGTGTTGTTTGTCTTTGTGGTGATGATGTTAAATTTGGGTTCTGCCGTTATTGACCAAGAAAAACGATGGTTGGGTAAAAAAGTGTGGACAGGACCTGCCATCTTATCCGCAATTTTATTAGTCGAACTGTGTATGAGTTTACCCAGCAACTCTGGACTGCTTAATACCACCACCATCAGCGCCAAACAAGTCGGCATTGCCTTATTTGGTCCCTATGTATTAGCCGTCGAATTAGCCTCCATGATATTACTGGCGGCCATGGTTGCCGCTTGGCATCTCGGCCGACAAGCCGACAAGGAGTATTTAAGTTGAGCGCCATACCTCTATACCAAGGTTTGTTATTAAGCGGTGCCCTGTTTGCGATTGGATTAATCGGCGTGCTGGTGCGGCGCAATATTTTATTCATGTTGATGAGCATCGAAATCATGATGAATGCATGTGCACTGGCTTTTGTTTTTGCTGGCAGCCGTTGGTCACAACCCGATGGTCAAATCATGTTCATCTTAATTTTGACGTTGGCTGCTGCCGAAGCAGCGATTGGTCTGGCGATGGTGATGCAATTTTATCGACGCCATCATTCTCTTGATATTGATCTTGCCAGCGAGATGCGCGGATGAACGCTCTTTACCTAACCTTAGTTTTCCCGTTGATTGGTTTTATCTTACTGGTGTTTGGCCGTGAACGTTGGCCGGAAAATCTGGCCGCCTGTATTGGCGTCGGTTCAATCGGCTGTGCAGCACTAACCGCCGTCTACGTCGGTTATGATTTTTTACACCATCCGCCTGCCAATGCGGTATTCGTACAAACCTTATGGACCTGGGTCAAGGTGGCCAACTTTGCCCCACAGTTTGCCCTCCAGCTGGATGGATTGTCGTTGACCATGCTCGGCGTCATCACTGGCGTGGGTTTTTGGATTCACTTATTTGCTTCTTGGTATATGCGCGGCGAAGCCGGTTATGCGCGTTTTTTTGCTTATATGAATTTATTTGTCGCCAGCATGCTGCTGCTGGTCTTGGGCAACAACCTCGTATCGTTATTTTTTGGTTGGGAAGGCGTCGGCTTTTGTTCTTATTTATTGATTGGTTTTTATTATCAAAATCCCGCCAATGGCGCTGCCGCCCGAAAAGCCTTTGTGGTGACACGCGTGGGTGATGCCTTTATGGCCATGGGTTTATTTATTTTATTCCAGCAGCTGGGCACCTTAACCATTTCCGATATGCTGATAAAAGCACCTGAAGTATTCGCACCAAGCTCACCGATGATCACCCTCGCCACTTTACTGCTGCTTGGCGGCGCGGTGGGTAAGTCAGCCCAGCTGCCTTTACAAACTTGGTTGGCTGATGCCATGGCAGGCCCCACGCCCGTGTCTGCCCTCATTCATGCGGCTACCATGGTCACGGCTGGCGTGTATTTAATTGCCCGCACGCACGTCTTATTCGAATTAGCACCCGACATTCTTTATTTAGTTGGCTGCGTCGGCGCGGTGACCTTACTGCTAGCTGGATTTGCTGCGCTGGTACAAACCGACATCAAACGCATACTCGCCTACTCGACCATGAGCCAAATTGGTTACATGTTTTTAGCACTGGGCGTCAAAGCTTATGAGCCCGCTATTTTCCATTTAATGACCCACGCCTTTTTTAAAGCCCTGTTATTTTTATCGTCCGGCGCAGTGATTCTGGCCTGCCATCATGAACAGAATATTTTTAAAATGGGCGGCTTACGTAAAACCATACCCTTTGTTTATCTGTGTTTTCTGGTGGGTGGCGCGGCCTTATCAGCTTTGCCAATTTTAACGGCTGGCTTTTACTCGAAAGATGAAATTTTGTGGCAAGCCTTTGTCACTGAGCACCGAGAATTATTTTATGCCGGATTACTAGGCGCCTTTTTGACCTCACTCTACACCTTCCGTTTAATTTTTGTGGTGTTTCACGGCGAGCCCAAAACGCACGCGCATGCCTTACATGGCATGGACTATTGGTTACCACTGGGTGTACTCATGGTATTATCGACAGCAGTTGGTGCTTTTATTCATCCACCACTGGCGTCAATTTTTCCTAGCATTTCCGGTGCTGAAGAAAGTTTAAAAGAACAAGTTGAATGGGTATCCGGTAGCATCGCCGTGATTGGCATCGCTCTGGCCGCATTATTATTTATCGGTGATTCAAAGCTCGTGAAAAGTTTGGCAAACTCAGCGATCGGTTCGCAACTACGCCAACTCTGGTTAGCGGCATGGGGATTTGATTGGCTGTATCAGCATTTGTTTGTGCAACCGTTTCTCACCCTATCCCGCAGTCTACGTTTAGATCCAATCAACACTGCCTTTAATCTGATCCCTAAAACCATACAAGAAATGCATCACCAAATCAGTAACACCCAAACCGGTTATGTTCGTTGGTATGCAGCCACGATTTTTGCTGGAGTGGTGATTGTGTTGGCGATTTTGGTTTTGATCTAAAACCTCCGCACTTTGATCTAAAACCTACGCACTATGCACTGCAATTGCGTGACCATGTATTACTTTTATGTTGATTGGCATCTCCAAACAGCACAGTCTTTCCGTCACCTTCAATCAGACACCCTCAATCATATTGATCACACACCAGAAACTGCATACACTGTTGGCTTGTTCAACAACTAATCGCGTTTAACTAACCACACGAATTTAACCCAGATCACAAACTCAAACAACCAATCGGTTAATCCCATGATCGAACAAACCATTCACCAGATGGGCGAGCGCGCTAAAGCCGCCGCCGCCATCATTGCCACCGCTTCTACACAACAAAAAAATGCCGCTTTACGTGCTATTGCTAAAGAACTACAACAGCAACACCTCCAAGTAACTGCAGCCAATCAGTTGGATTTAGGTCATGCGCGGGAACAACAACTTACCAACGCCCTGCTTGATCGCCTAGCCATCAGTGATTTAACACTAACGCAAATGATTGCAAGCCTGCATCAAGTTGCGGAGCTGCCGGATCCGATTGGAGAAATCGAGCAGCTACGCCCTCGCCCCTCAGGCATTCAAGTCGGCCGCATGCGCGCACCGCTGGGCGTGGTCGGCATGATTTACGAATCGCGACCGAATGTGACCTGCGAAGCGGCCAGCTTGTGCATCAAATCGGGTAATGCGGTAATTTTAAGAGGCGGTTCTGAAGCCATACACTCCAATCAAGCCATTGCTCACTGTATTGAATTAGGACTAATTGCCGCCGGTTTGCCCAGCGACATTGTGCAGGTAGTGGAAACCACTGATCGCGCTGCCGTTGGCGCATTGTTGCGCTTAAGCGAATTTGTCGATGTTATCATTCCACGCGGCGGTAAAAGCTTGGTACAACGTGTTACTGAAGAGGCGCGTATGCCGGTGATCAAACATTTGGATGGCAACTGTCATATTTATATTGATGATCATGCTGATTTAGAGCAAGCCATAGAAATCACCCTAAATGCCAAAACACAGCGTTATGGCACCTGCAACACCCTGGAAAGCCTGCTGGTTCATCAGCACCTGCTGGCAAAACTATTACCCAAACTCGGCAATGCCCTCGGCAATCAACAAGTCGAATTACGCGCCTGTGAGCGCTGCATCCCACATTTGCCAACCGCGATCTTGGCCAGCGAAGATGATTGGTACACCGAATACTTAGCGCCGATATTATCGATTAAAGCAATCGATTCTCTGGAGCAGGCGATTACCCACATCAATCATTATGGCTCACATCATACCGATGCAATCATCACGCAGCATCATGCACATGCCATGCAGTTTGTGCGCGGCGTCGATTCCAGCTCAGTCATGATCAACGCGTCAACGCGCTTTGCTGATGGTTTTGAATATGGCCTCGGTGCAGAAATCGGCATTTCTACGGATAAATTCCATGCACGCGGCCCGGTCGGACTCGAAGGCTTAACCTCACAAAAATATATTGTACTGGGCAACGGCCAGGTGCGTGGATGAAGCGCATCGGTTTATTCGGTGGCACTTTTGATCCTATACATCACGGCCATTTAAATGCAGCATGGCAAAGCTTACAAACTTTGGCACTAGAACAGGTCTGGTTTATTCCCAATCATTTACCGCCACATCGTGCTTTACCGCAAGCCACCGCCGCGCAACGCTTGGCGATGATTGAATTGGCAATTGCTGATATCGCACCATTCCAAGTTAGCCTCATCGAAATTGAAAAAAATAAACCGAGCTTTACAATTGATACGTTAGTCACATTACAACAACAGCACCCAACCACTGAATTTTATTGGCTAATGGGTAATGACAGTTTTAACAGCTTACCGACGTGGCATCGCTGGCAAGAGATCAGTCAGTACGCACGTTTAATCGTACTGTCTCGCCCCGAGCATCCTTTGAAAATATCAGCTGAACTACAAGAGTGGCTAGACAAACAAGGCAATAAAGTTAAAAGCGTGGCCATTACTGAGTTAAACATTGCCAGCACCGACATCAAACAACAATTGCAACACCAGCAATTACCGCGCTTTTTATTACCCGATGCTGTCCTTAACTATTGCAAACAACAACAGATCTATTGCAAACAACAGCAGCTCCATCACGTACCGAATGCTTAATTCCCCATCATCACTCATCCAATTTTTAGGAAATTTTATGCCAGACTATTCAGAAGATTTTAAAAAACTATTGCGAGTTAGCCATCAAGCACTAGAAGATAGCAAAGCGCGAGACCTACAGGAAATCTACATTGGTGATATTACTAGTATTGCCGACGTCATGATCGTGGTCACCGCCACCTCCAATCGGCATTCTCGCGCCATTGCCAATGCGCTGCGCGAAGCTTTGCGCGACAACGAGTGCCAACTGCTTAGCGTAGAAGGTGAAGACACTGGCGAATGGATTTTGGTGGACGCTGGTGATTTATTAATTCACATTATGCTAACCGAAACCCGCGAATTTTATGAGCTCGAAAAACTGTGGTCGATTCGGCCGGGAAAGGTTTAACGGTTCGACACGCTCACAGACCGATACTCTCTTGGCCCCTGAGCCTGTCAAAAGAGCCGAAGGACATCAACAGCATGGCATTAACGATCCACATCTTCAGCATCGGCAATAAACCACCCACCTGGGTAACACAAGGTTTTGCCGATTATGCTGCACGTCTTACCCAAGACGTGCAGCTAAAACTTATTGAAATAGCACCCGCCGCCCGTCATAGCCCCAAACAGCTAACCGACACACAAATCGAACACTATCAACGCCAAGAAGCCGAGCACCTACAACAAAAGTTGTCGAAAATAAATGGCAGTATGATTGCGCTGGATTTATCAGGTCAACCCTGGTCCACACCACAACTCGCCAAAAAATTACAGCAATGGCAGAACCAATATCAACAAATCGCTTTATTAATTGGCGGCGCGAACGGATTACACAATAGCTGCTTGCAGCTGGCGACACAACGCTGGTGTTTATCGAAACTCACCTTTCCACACATGCTGGTCCGCGTGATGGTGGCTGAACAAATTTATCGGGCATGGAGTATTAATCAAGGCCATCCATATCACAAGTAAAAACCATCCTAAAAAACATCCCCTAAAGTTGCTCGCGTTTTTAGTGACTATCATCGCTGCTTAGCAGGAACTGGTTAATTAGCGTACAACGCTTCTGGGTACACGAGCATCCCATTCGGTATACACAGAAAAAAATTTTTTTACCAGTCCAAATATTTCCCGCCTAACCATCCTCCCATCGCTGTCAAGATGCCTATGGGCATAAAGTAATAAACGCCGATATAAAGAACCACGTCCCGGTCACAATGCAACGCATACGAAGTCGCAGCCAAGCAGCCCGCGCAAAAACCGCTTAAAGCACCGAGCAACACAGGATAATCAGACGCCGTTTTCTGCAACCAACCTCGCCATAACCCATAAAAAATAAGGGCGCCACCGCCGCTAATTACCGATACACAACAAAAAGCGCCAACATCATAGAGACTCGCTTTTTGTGCGATGTTCGGATGCAAAAGCTGGGTAATTAATTGCCAACCAAACAATGCATCCGCAAATAACAGGGGTGCAAAATGCCAAGGTTTGATGCGATGCCCAGGACGGGCAATATCCGCCAGCAACAAAAGACTGGCCAACCCAGCACCAGCAAATATACCCGGCTTCCACCATAAATTAGGAGTGAGATCGCTACGAAAACCTAAGCTAACCCGCACCAAAATTACGGACAATATCAAAACACACAGCGCCATCCACCACAGCTGCCGATTACGCAAAACCGCTTGCGGTTTTAAATCGATGACGAGCTGCTCAATCAACTGATTCGTCAGATCGAGCCTCTTCAGCCATAGTGATCATTTTTTTTAAACCTCGATGCACCATCACCTTTACCGAAGCCTGACTGTGACCCGTTTGCAAAGCAACCTGCTGCACACTGAGCTCTTGTAATTTTACTAATTCAATTACCTGCGCTTGCGCACGTGGCAATCGCTGTAAAAATACCTGCAAATCAAAACCAGAGTGTGGATCACTTTGCATTTCTTCAGCAAGAAATTCATCATCCAGCTCAGTTTCGACATATCGAAGCGTTTTACGCAAATGATCGATCCATCGATGTTTAGCAATCGCCACTATCCATGGCAAAAAGGCCAATTGATGATCAAAGGTCTGACGCTTATGATGCAACGTCAGTAAGGTTTCCTGCGCCAAATCCTCAACACTATCACCGGCTATGCGCTTACAAAAATAAGCGATTAACCACTGACGTAAATGCGTCAACAATAAACGATAAGTCTGCTGATCGCCCTGCAATGTCGCCACCATCCATTCATGCCACTGTTCACTATGATACGTTTGCATAAGCTATGGGGTTACAACTCCATGTAAAAAAAACGCTTTAAAAAAATCAAAAAAAATGACTTACTAATGTAACCTTGCGACTTGTCGCTGCGTATTATTAGGGGAACACGTGAACATCGCGTGTTGACCCAAACGATCTGCTCATGAAAATGAACGATGGGCAATCGACGACACTTTATCCATTAACTCACTCGAAGGAAAGTTTTATGAAATTTCAAAAACAGTTACTAACCGTTGCCGCGTTAACCAGCTTTGTTGCCAGTGCCGCGTTAATCTCCACACAAGCCGTTGCCAAAGAGGGTTTTGAAAAATGTGCGGGGATTGCAAAAGCCAGCAAAAACGATTGTGCAGCCAACGGCCATAGCTGTGCGGGTCAAGCCAAAAAAGATGGCGAGATGGGCGAATGGGTATTTGTACCAACCGGCACCTGCGACAAAATTGTTGGCGGTACGGTTGCAAAATAAGGGCTATTTTTTCTAAATACCGCTAGTTTTATAAATGAGTCTCTCGCCATGCTTCTAACAACCCAATCATGTGGTATTGGATTACGTGCACCGCATGTGCGAGAGCTTTTACAACAGCAAGCAAACGTTGGCTTTGTTGAAGCCCATGCAGAGAATTACTTTGGCGGCGGTGAACCGCGCCAACAAATCTTGCAGATTGCTGAACACTATCCTTTATCTTTACATGGCGTTGGATTATCGCTCGGGCGTGCCGATGATCTCGATCAGCAACATCTCGCACGTTTCGCAGAACTGGCCAAACAAACACAGCCTATATTCGTTTCCGAACATTTAAGTTGGAGCGCATATCAACATATTCATGTCCCCGATTTACTACCACTGCCTTTTACCACCGAAGCATTAACTATTATGGTTGCGCATGTTCAAAAATTTCAGGAGACGATTGGTCGTAGCATTCTGATCGAAAATCCTTCTAATTATTTAGTATTTGCCAATCTGGATTACAGTGAACCCGAATTTTTAAGCGAGCTGTGCAAACGCAGCGGTTGCGGGTTATTACTCGACATTAATAATATCGCGGTTAGTGCTCACAATTTAAATCAGTCTGCGCACGACTATCTGCATGCGATTCCAGAAAAATATGTTCAACAATTTCATTTGGCTGGTTATCAAATCAACCAACTCGAGAATGGCGACACAATTCATATCGACACCCACGGCCAAAAAATCCAAAACGATGTCTGGTCACTGTACGATGTTGCACTGCAAAAATTTGGTAATTTACCGGTACTACTGGAATGGGATTCCAATATTCCGGCATTACCCGTCTTATTAGCCGAAGCGGAAAAAATCAATGCGAGGCGTATCTAGATGAACCCTTCTTTAACTACAATGACTGCAAAAGAGGTGCCGCCCTTATCGAAGCTACAGCAGCTATTTTTACAAGCTATTTATCAAAATAAAACTATGCTACATCAAGCCCGTTGCGCAGATTATTTATTATCGCCAACAACCTCAGCTGAGCGCATGGCAATTTATGCCAATAATACCCAGCTGAACTTGATAGAATTATTGCTTAGCAGCTATCCGGTGATTGATAAAATCGTTGGCACCAATTTCTTCAAGCATTTAGCTATTGAGTATATCCAACAGCACCCACAAACCAACGCTGACCGACATCATTTTGGTGCCGACTTATCTTGGTTTTTAACCACATTTGCACCGGTTGACACGCTGCCTTTTCTAAGTGATTTAGCCCAATTAGAGTGGCACTATCATCGCGCCTATTTTGCAGATGACGCCCCACCCATTACGTTCGAGGAATTACAACAATACGTACAAGAAGGCTCTGATTTTTGCTTGCCGTTACATCCCAGCGTGAAAATAATTGCGGTCAATTATAATGTTTTGGAAATTTGGCAAGCGCACCAATACGACGATATGACAACTATCAACCTCATAAAACAACCTCAACATTTATTGATCTGGCGCGATCCACAACATATCCTTTGCATTCGCCCCGTCTCAAATTATTGTCGAGATTTTTTAAACTCCTGTCCCGATAGTTTTTTTTCTGCGATGCAATCGATTGATGGCAATGTATTCCAAACTGAGTTTGCTGACTGCATGACCCAAGGATTATTTATTCAAGACGCACCCCATCAGACCCCCAAAGAGGAAACAAGATGAACAAGGTTAAAAAACTGCTGTGCTATTTACATCAACATGCTGCTTGGCCACAAGCTATCGCTTTATTGGCAGTGCGCTATTACTTAGCCAAAGTATTTTTTTTATCCGGGCTTACCAAAATCAGCAACTGGTCTACCACGGTGGCATTATTTAGTGATGAGTATCATGTGCCGATACTACCCCCTGAATTGGCAGCATATTTATCGGTAGCAGGTGAATTAACTTTACCCGTCTTGCTGGTTTTCGGTTTATTAACCCCGGCAGCTGCGCTTGGATTAATGGGCATGACATTAGTTATTGAGCTGTTCGTGTATCCTGGCACAACAGAGCACTATTATTGGTTATTACTCGCATCGGTTTTACTGACACACGGTGGCGGCAAACTCAGCCTGGATCACTGGCTGCAAAAATTGCTCCGAAGAAAATACTGTCCAGCGCATTACTAACCAAGCCTAATACCATTACCTCAGCAAGGTAAGCTGATATAAAACAATGCCCTAAAAGAAAGTAAGCAAGGCTACGCCCTGTCTTGCCGAGTAGATTAAAGCAATCTACTTTGGATTTCGCTATGGCTTTAATCGCTCGCTTGAGCTGATCTTACTCAAATACATTGGTTCTCGAATCTAAATCAAATACCGACCACGCTTAATCTTGTTTTTTTCTGGATATTTTTAGTGAGTACTACTAGCGGGTACTACTAAATTGCGCCCAATTTTTAGCCTTACAAAATACCAACACTTTTGTTAAACATCAGAATAATGCCCACTGCGGTAATCTACTAGTCTCATACTATAGTGGACCCCGAAAACAGGACAGCAGTTTAAGATAGAGGCTGCCGGAAAATAAGGGGTTAATAAATGAGCGAAAGCAAGCGCAAACTATTCAGCGGAAGCCAGAAAGCCAAGTTAGCGCTAGCGGCGCTGAAAGG
>JANNXD010000118.1:0-10365 GCA_031409375.1 Gammaproteobacteria bacterium
CCTTTCAGCGCCGCTAGCGCTAACTTGGCTTTCTGGCTTCCGCTGAATAGTTTGCGCTTGCTTTCGCTCATTTATTAACCCCTTATTTTCCGGCAGCCTCTATCTTAAACTGCTGTCCTGTTTTCGGGGTCCACTATACACTTCATTCTTGAATCTAAGTGTTTTTAACAGCCATCATAACTACGATTTTTATCCAGGTGATTTTGATGGTGATGGCGATACGGATTTTGTGCATGTCATTAATGATCACTATCTCCGAGTATGGTCATCTAATGGTGATGGTACCTTTACGATTCTGAATCGTTTTCCCACCACCAACACGTCCGACATTAATCCTACCTGGACGGATTCGTTTGGTGGCTTGTATAACTTTCAAGTAGCCGAATTAAATGGTGATGGCCGCGCTGATTTGATCCATATAGTCGGTTTCAATAGAGTACGTTGTTGGTTGTCCAATGGTGATGGCACTTTTACGATCAACACCTATGCCTCAACCGATGACGCTATCTATCAATCGCGTTTTCGTTTTGAACAGGGTGATTTTAATGGTGATGGGCTAACGGATTTAATTCACTTCATTAGCAGTACCGAAATAAAAATTTGGTTGGCCGATGGCAAAGGTGGTTTTGAAATTCAAAAAAGTTTTCGGCCAAACAATACCTATGATATTGCGACCAATGATTATCGCTATGTGCTGGGCGATTATAATGGCGACGGTAAAACCGATCTGGTGCACTTGGTTAATGCTTCCTTGGTTTATATTTGGACCTCCAGTGGCGATGGAGCTTTTACGGTGACCAGCCAAAATACTGGAGGTTATAACGTCAGTGCTTCCAACTACCACTTGGTACCGGCAGACGTGAATGGCGATGGCTTAACGGATCTGATACATCACATTGATAGTGATGTAGATTACCTGCATGTCTGGTTAGCCAAGCCAGCTGGCGGATTTAATATTTTAGATGCGTATTCTACCGGTACCAACGCCACGAAACCGGCACAATTTCAAGTCGGCGATTTTAATGGCGATGGCAAATCGGATTTTGTGTTTTTGAACTTACAACCCAGTGTTACTGCACCCCTTGCCCCATCAGCACCGATTCGAGCGAAACTATTTATTAGCACCTCACCGCAATTTCATCGATTAAACGGCATCAAAGACGCTTTTAAAAACGAAAGCACCATTGCTTATCAACGCTTGTTGCCTTCGTTCCGCTACAAAAAAGTACCTAATGGCGAAGCATCATATTACCCCGCAGTATTTATTTCTTTGCCCATGCAAGTGGTTGCACAAATTGGTAACGTCAAGCCGCAAGGGGGCATGACCACAGTCGATTATGAATATGCGGGTCTCAAGCTGCATCAAAGGGGAGGTGGTCTACTGGGTTTTCGCAGCATAGCCACCATTGTTCGCACCAAGCAACCCTATGCGCAACCTTGGGGCATACTTGTCGGCAACTACAATACGATCAATACCACGCCGCAAAGTGCGCTCATTACACAAACTACCTATAGCCAAATTTGGCCTATACGATCCCAAGGCATGATTGAAAGCCGCAACACCTATCGCAAAGACCTGATTGGCACCACGGTCTACTGTTACATCGGCGAAAATTGTACGGCGCTGGTGGGTGCGCAGCAGCTCAGCAGTATCAGCAACCAGATTAGCTATAAATTTTCGTCACTATTCCAAATTTTCAGTTTCAATTCGCGTGTCACCAGCAAACAGTGGGATTTAAACGGAACATTAATCAGCAGCAGCGAGACCAACAATACGGTGGATGAATATGGTAACCCCACCTCCAGCACGACCACCGTGACCGACAATCAAAATAACAACATGAGCTACAGCACAACCACCAATAACAGCTACTACCCCGCGAATGAGGCCAACTGGCAACTTAATTTACTGTCCAGGCAACAAGAAACGCGCAGCAATCCCAATCAAACCGCACCGTATCAACCCAATTCAGAAACTCGAACAACGGCTTTTGAATACGACACGCTCGGCCGTTTGCTGCGGAAAATAACAGAACCTGACAACGTTTATTTAAGCAGTAAAGAAATTTACTTCTACAACCCGCAAGGACTAATCAGACAAACATTGGTCACGACTGCCGGTGGTACCGTGCGTGCATCTACGAATGAATTTCACAGCAACGGTACGCTCAGTACGCGTACCAATGGACTTGGCCATCAAGAAAGTTATTTCTATACCAACCCCAATTTTCCCTGGCTCGCTACCGATCTCACCGATGCCAATGGATTAACCACGCAAACCCAATACGACAACCTGGGTCGTGTCCAACAACAAATTGGCGCCGATAAAGTCACCACTAGCGCCACCTGGTATAAATGTTCACAACCACATGCCGACTATCCGTGTGAGAGCACCGCCGATGACTACTACTATCAGCTACAACAAACCAGTGGTCAAAAACCCACGCTAACTTATTACAATTCACTCGGCCAAGTCGTTCGCACCCAACGCTATCAAACCGTCAACGGCAGCGATCAACTCGCCACGCAACACACCCGTTATAACGAGGAAGGTTTAGCTTATCTCGTCAGCAAACCGCGCTTTGCCAGCGAGCCGATGATCTATTCATTCACCGAATACGACAAGCTCAATCGAGTGACCAAAATCAGAGATTTTAACGGCTCGGTCACCCGTAAAAGTTACAGTGGCCAACAAACCACCATCACCGATCCGCTGGGCCGTGACTTTATCGAAATGAAAAACGTCCTCGGTCAAGTACTTTGGACCCAAGACGCAGACGGCCAGCGATTAGATTTTATCTACGATGCCTTCGGCAACCTCGCACAAACCAGCGACAGCGCGGGCAACCAAATCAAATCCCAATTTGATATTCTCGGCCGCAAAATTTTTATGCACGATCCCGATCAAGGTGATTGGCGCTATGAATACGACCCCATCGGGCAACTGCTCAAACAAACCGACGCCATGAATCAACAAACCGTCATGACCTACGATCAGCTCGGGCGCATGAACAGTCGGCTGGACTTGGCGGCACGGACTTCCACCAGCGGCACCGCCTATGGCGTGATACAAGTCAGCAATGGCCTGTGTTTGCAAATCAACGCCAGCAACGGCATCGACATTGGCAACTGCGTCGGCAGCGCCAATCAATCCTGGCGTGTTAATGCGGGGCGATTAGAAAATCCAAGCGGCAAATGCCTCGCCGTCGAACAAACCGGATTTGATAGCGCCAGCAACGGCACCGCGCTGCAAATGCAAACCTGTAGCACCGCCAGATCACAACAATGGACCCTTGGCGTCAGCGGGGCGATTGTCAGTGCGAATGCGTTATGTATTGATGTCGATCTCGCGCAATACTACGGCCAAGGTGGCAAAGTCCAAACCTGGGCCTGCAACAACAGCGCACAACAAACCTGGGCGTTTAATAATCCCGGGCAAATCACCAACTGGGTTTATGATGCCAGCATAACCACAAGAGGAAAGCTGACCTCAGAAAGCATCGGCCCCGTCGGCACAACACCGCTACAAACCAAACGCTATTACTACGATGCCTATGGCAGAAACGCTACAGTCACCACCACCATTCATAGCGGCGTCGGTGCGGGTATCTACACCACGAACACTAGCTACGACAGCTTCTCTCGCCCACAAACACAAACCTATCCGAACGAAAGCCTGACGATACGTCATCAATACAGCACCAGCAGCGGACAACGCATCGCCACCAAAGAAGCCAGCACCGGCCAAGTATTGTGGCAACTCGGCGAACAAAATGCTTCAGGGCAACTACTGACAAGCACCCTGGGCAACAACATCAAACAGCAATTTAATTACGACGACAACAATCGTTTAACGCAAATCCAAACCAACGTCGGCAGCACTGTCCGCCAAAACTGGCAAGTACAATACGATGCCGTCGGCAATGTCGTGCAACGGAATGACCTGGTCGGTGGTAACAGCGAATGGCTGTCTTACGATAACCTCAATCGCTTGAACATCAGTTTAATTCCCTACAAACTCGCCACTAACGTCGACTACGACGCCTACGGCAATATCATCACTAAACAAGACGTGGGTGATTATATTTACGGCCAAACCTGTAATGGCGTTAAAGCCGGCCCGCATGCCGTCACTGAAATCATTACCGACGGAGTCAGCAGCGCCAAATACTGCTACGACCGAAACGGCAACCTCATCAGCAAAACCCAGCCCAACGGATTCAATCAGCAAATCATTTACACCGCCTTTAATAAACCGGCGCAGATTATTCAAAACGGCAACAACGGAACCCAATTGGAATATGGATCGGCGCGTGAATTAATTCGCCAAACCGATGTGAAAGCCGGCGTGACCACCACGAGCTTATATTTGCCCGGTTATGAACGCATCTACAAAGGCAGCAGCGTCACCGAGAAATTTTACATCGGCGACTATGCGATGCTGGCAAAATCCGGCAGCAACACCGCACTACGATTTTTACTGCGCGACAACCAAGGCAGCGTCACCACCATACTCGATCAAAATGGTGTGCCGACCGAAAACCTCGCTTACGATGTCTGGGGCAAACGCAGAGGCACCAACTGGTTACCCGCCACCACCGCACTCAGTAGCGTCACCACCAATCAAGGTTATACCGGCCACCGAATGCTCGACAACGTTGGCTTAATCCACATGAATGGCCGTGTGTATGATCCGCAAATTGCGCGATTCGTTTCTGCCGATCCCATCATCCAAGCACCAAGTGATCTGCAATCCTATAACCGCTATGCTTATGTGCGAAATAATCCGGGTTCGTTGACGGACCCGAGTGGTTATTCTTGGTTAAGTAAAACGTGGAAAAAGGCGTGGAATAATCAATACATTCGCACAGCCATCGCGATTGGTATCAGCGTTTATATGCCCGGCATGCTCACCAGCTTAAGTTCATTCCAAGCCGGCATGGTGACAGGATTTGTATCAGGCGGCGTATCCTCGGGGAATTTAAAAGGCGCATTTATTGGAGCCGTCACCGGCGGATTATTGGATACCGTGGGTGCGGGTATGAAAGCCAACAGCTTATTCAGCGCCGATGGCTTTGCCAAAGTCGCTGCGCATGGCATGATCGGCGGCGCATCCAGCTACGCCAATGGCGGAAAATTCGGAGCGGGCTTTGCGAGCATGGGCTTCACCCAAGCGGCATCAATTTCCGGTTGGTTTGAAACCGGCATGTTCGCCGGGAAATATGGTAATGCAATTGGCTCAGCTTTAGTCGGCGGCACCGCTTCGGTTGCTGGCGGCGGTGATTTTGCCATGGGCGCTTATCAAGGCGTGTTGAGTCGGTTTTTGAATGATTGCGCTCATGGCAGTATCTGCGGTGATGATCAGAAAAATCCTGCTATTAAATTGGCAGAACAAGCTCTACAAGACGGAAAATTAACGCTCTCAGAAGCAAATGAAATTTGGAGAAACAACACTGATCCTTCATTTCAGTTAACCGTTGATGCGAGTAAATTAAACGTTATTCAGGGCCAAAATTTTAATGCTAATGGGTATGCCGATGGAAGGCTAGAGTATGGATCGGATTGGCTGGTTCACGGAGGAGTAAGACTACAAATAAATCCTGAAAATAAAATCGTTATAAAGTCTGCGGCATATAATTTTGAACCACATGGAAATTTTATTGATAGACCCGTTAGAAATTTTGAAACATATGGTGGTTTTTATGTGGGATCTCGCGCGGGATCGTCAGTTGGAATAGACTATATGATTAATTACTCAGGAAATCCAAATGTTCGCAAATAAGAAAATTAGCCCAGCAAGAGTCGTTATACTTTTTATTGTTGTAATTATTTTAATTTGTATGTTTGGTTATTTGCTATTAATGGGTAGGTATTATCTTTCGGATGCTTGCGATTACTCTCAAAAAATTAATGACAACTATAAATATTGCGAGATTGATAAAAATGGAAAAAATATTATTTATATTGGACCTAAACAACAGTTAAAAGGTTATGTTTTTTCAGGAAGAGTAGATGCGTATCTAAGCGAAAACCCTAATATTTTTGTAGCCACCAGACCAATTGACACTACATATAATAAAAATGGTTCTAGCACAGAAGTGGTAAAGAAAATATGCGAATTTTGGAAAATAGACACAATAAAAGACGAAGTTATTAAGTTAAATGAAAACCCGAAACCCAATGAGTTATTTTGCTATCCGCATTCTTTGTAGATATTCGGTTAAGCAAAGAGTGGAATAATCCGTATGTGCGCATGGCAGCGGGCATTGCTCTTTCCTACTATGTCCCTGGATATATGGGTGGATTTCTCAGCGGCTTTGCCAGCTCAGGCGGAAATTTAAGAGCAGGTCTTGCCGGTGCAGTGTCCGCTGGCATGTTAGGCGGTGTGCATGGCATTGGTGGTTTTGCCGGTGGCTTTGCACATGGCGCTATTGGCGGCATACAAAGCTCCATTAGCGGCGGCAGTTTCAAAGATGGTTTTGTTGGCGGCGTTGCTTCTTTTACAGTGGGCGGAGTATTCGGCGATAAAGTCACAAAATTCGGCGGCAACCTTGGCCTGACCAATCAGAAATTTAATGATATTTTCAGCGGCGCCGTTGTCGGTGGTTTATCCTCCGTTGCTGCCGGTGGGCAGTTCCAATACGGCGCTTTCGCGGGAGGATTTTCGAAAGCTTATAACGATTATGCAGGTACGGCTGAAGGGAGTTGGGTTGATGATAAGCTGGGGCAGGCGGGAAGGCGGCTTGCTGGTTTTGGTGCAAGACTGGGCGCGGAGCTGAGTGTTGGTGTTGCAGTAACTGGTGCCATGCTCATGGCTTATCCGAGTAGTATTGGGTATGAAAATTTATCTGCGTCTGATTACGAAAATCAGCAAGCTCGTATGATGTTTCATTATTCTCCAAGCCAAAGTTTAGTAGGTGGTGAATTATGGCCTGGAAGCTATTTAACAACAGATGGAAATTTATCTTCTAGGCGTGTTAATGCGGGGCGATTAGAAAATCCAAGCGGCAAATGCCTAGCCGTCGAACAAATTGGATTTGATAACGTCAGCAACGGCACCGCGCTGCAAATGCAAACCTGTAGCACCGCCAGATCACAACAATGGACCCTTGGCGTCAGCGGTGCGATCGTCAGTGCGAATGCATTATGTATTGATGTCGACCTCGCGCAATACTACGGCCAAGGTGGTAAAGTCCAAACCTGGACCTGCAACAACAGCACACAACAAACCTGGGCGTTTAATAATCCTGGGCAAATCACCAACTGGGTTTATGATGCCAGCATAACCACAAGAGGAAAGCTGACCTCAGAAAGCATCGGCCCCGTCGGCACAACACCGCTACAAACCAAACGCTATTACTACGATGCCTATGGCAGAAACGATACAGTTACCACCATCATTAATAGCGGCTTAGGTGCCGGCACCTACATCACCCGCACCACCTTCGACAGCTTCTCTCGCCCACAAACACAAACCTATCCGAACGAAAGCCTGACGATACGTCATCAATACAGCACCAGCAGCGGACAACGCATCGCCACCAAAGACGCCGGCACCGGTGATTGTCAACATAGATGTCGTCGGTTCGTCCATATCGCTTTCTCTAATGGAAGTAAATATTGTTGTTTTGAATAAAGCCTATTGTGATCGTCTAACGCACTGCTTATACGATCAATCTATTGGCATAATTGATGGAGCGTGGATCAACACAACAATCCACGCAAATAATTGGGATTGATTATGATGCAGCTAGCGCTCAATCCAAGCCGCTGATTAAATATTTTTTTTTGCGTATAATGCTCGCTTTCATTCGCATGGCATTTGAGGACAGTCGTATGACCAGAAAAAAAAACATCCAAAAGGTAGTGCTTGCCTATTCTGGTGGTTTGGATACTTCCATCATCGTTCGATGGTTACAAGAAGAGTATCAGTGTGAGGTCATCACTTTTACGGCTGACTTAGGGCAGGGTGAAGAAATTGAGCCTGCACGTGCGAAAGCTCAGAAAATGGGTGTGAAGCAGATATTTATAGAGGATCTGCGTGAAATTTTTGTAAAGGACTTTGTGTTCCCTATGTTCCGGGCAAACGCTTTGTATGAGGGCGAGTATCTGCTCGGGACTTCCATCGCCAGGCCTTTAATTGCTCAGCGTTTAGTCGCTATCGCTGAGCAAACAGGTGCGGATGCTATTGCGCATGGCGCTACCGGCAAGGGAAATGATCAGGTTCGCTTTGAACTATCTGCCTATCGTTTAAACCCGCAGATTCAGGTGATAGCACCTTGGCGAGAGTGGCAGCTGACCACTCGTCAAAAACTGTTGGCATATGCTGAAACGCACCAAATTCCCATTGAACAAAAGCGCGTCAACGAATCACCTTATTCGATGGATGCGAATTTGCTGCATATTTCTTATGAAGGAAATGCTTTGGAGGATCCTTGGCAAACACCTGAAGAAAGCATGTGGCGCTGGACACGCTCGCCACAACAAGCTCCGGATACGCCGCAAACCATCGAATTGGATTTTGTGGCGGGGGATGCAGTGGCCATTGATGGCACCAGCATGTCGCCAGCCACTTTATTAGCAGAGCTTAATCGGCTAGGTGGTTTGCATGGTATTGGTCGTTTGGATTTGGTGGAAAATCGCTATGTGGGCATGAAGTCACGAGGATGTTATGAAACGCCCGGTGGTAGCATTTTGCTGAAAGCCCATCGAGCACTAGAGTCTTTGACTTTAGATCGAGAGGTCGCTCATCTCAAAGATGAATTAATGCCTCGATACGCAGCGTTAATTTATAACGGTTATTGGTTTTCGCCTGAGCGAGAAGCCCTGCAAACATTAATTAATGCTTCGCAGCGTACAGTTACTGGGACGGTTAAGCTGCAGTTGTTTAAAGGCTCGGTTCTAGTGCAAGGTCGACGTTCAGAAGATTTTAGTTTGTTTAATGCGCGTATTGCGACTTTTGAAGAAGATGGCGGTCTTTATAATCATCATGATGCTGAAGGTTTTATTCGTTTAAATGCCTTGCGTTTGAAGTTGGCGCATCGATCATGATTGCTCTGGCGTTCATAAGAAGCTTTCTCGTTACAGATGTTTACCGATTAAGAACAGACAGTTAAGGGCGAAATTGGATAGCCTAAGTTTCTGATTGACTTAACTGGTTTTTTTTACGTTCAATGATTCTGATGTTCAATGATTAGGGTGGATATGGATAATCATGATGGCTTTGCTGGGAATTTAAATAGCATCTTATTGGTAGATGATCTTCAAGTTAATGCAACACGGCTGGAAGCGTATTTAGCCGCCTACAAAATTCAATTAATAGCAGCAGAGCATAATGACGAGGCGCTGGCTTTATTGTCGGCGCTTCAACCAGACATTATTATTATTAACGAATCATTGCCGCAACGGCAGACATTGATTGAAAACCTGCGGATACATCCCAAAGCCAGTCATGTCCCCATTATTTTATTAACGCAACACTTGCAAGCTGATATAGAAAGGGTCGCCGATCATTGTCTGGATCGATTATTAAAGCCAATTAATCCCCATACCCTGATTAAGTTGTTGCATAGCTATGCGCAAATGCTGGCTTGCCGAAAGGTAGTCAGTGCGCTGCATAATCATCATGATCAATTACTTGAAGCTAAAAATGAGGGCCTGTTGGGCTTGAATCATTTGGGCCAAATCGTTTATGCCAATAATGCTGCAGCTCGATTATTGGGTTTTAAGCCTTCAGCTTTATTAGAAATTTATATTGAATCGCTATTTGAAGGTCAGCATTCACATGTGGGCTCACAATGGAATAATCATCCTATCGCTAAAATATGTGATGCTAAAAACATTCTTCAAATTGAAAAATCTTTTTTTTGGAAGGGTGATGGTAGTCAGCTGCCGGTAAAATTTGCTGCCGTGCCGATCTTTGACGAGCCGTTAATTTCGATGGTAATTGCTTTTCAACTGCGTAAATCACAAGCCTGTGTATTAGCTGAAAATGATATCGATTTTCCTACTGATTTGTTAGGAGATCATGGGTCTGATCAAGTCAACCCAAGGGATGTCTTGTTGCAGGCAAATCAGTTGATTGAACAGGATGAGCAGTTGCAGGATGAGCGTTTATATGATGACCAGCTACAGGATCAGAAGCATCAATCGGTGTTACCACGTCAAGTGATGCATGACACGCAAGCTCGAGAGATTGCGATTAGCAGTTTTACGATGCAACCAAGTGTGCCTACTGAATTAGTGTTGAATGACTATCTACAAAAAGTATTTGATGCCGCGTTGGTACATCGCGCCTCCGTGATTTACTTATTCCAAGTGAACCATTGGCGGCACTTAATAGAAAGCTTGGGTCGGGAAATTGCC
>JANNXD010000119.1:0-6622 GCA_031409375.1 Gammaproteobacteria bacterium
TTCGCTCATTTATTAACCCCTTATTTTCCGGCAGCCTCTATCTTAAACTGCTGTCCTGTTTTCGGGGTCCACTATAGTGATCTTGTTGAATTTACCAATCTATTGAAGCGTGCGTTACAAACCTACCCATAACTACTTTCGATTTGTGATCAAAGCGTAACACTTGAAAGTGGCCTGTTAAAAAAAGATCAGAAAATTCGGCGCAAAGCCTTATATCCATTAAAAATGACTGGCCAGTCAATACTGGCACGCAGCCTGCAATGAGATAGGCACAGTAGGTTAAATCGTAAAAAATTAGGCTCTACTGGTGGATGAGTGCAAAACTTAACAAGCATTTTGCTAAATGCGTACTCAAACGTTAGTACTGATGACTTGCAGCAAATCATAAGAATAACAATAGATAAAAAAGCAACGCAAAAACAGCAGGCATTGGTCGGGTAATATAAGAATAAGTCACCACCACTTATAAAATAATAAAGGGGGTGACAACTAAGTCAGACACAGTCTGCACCCAAACGTTAGTGTACGCATCGCAAAGCTGATCACGATAAAAAAATAAGATTCAATATAATAATAACGATTCCATAGCGACTTTCAGCGCAGGTAATTGGGGGGCTGTGACCCCCTGATTATTTTTTCTATTTGCTTTATTTGGCATCAACTTGCACAATCTTCGTTTTTTCATCTTTTACTCATTTAATTTGCCTACATGATTGCGTCCAAACTTTGTATTGATGCCCGTACACTTGGTATTGCGGCCCAGCAACTCAGCCCTGGCGCACGCTTCGTCATTGACACACTCCAGCAGCATGGTCATGTTGCTTATGTTGTGGGTGGTGGTGTGCGCGATTTACTGGTTGGCTTTTCACCAAAAGATTTTGATATCGCTACTGATGCACATCCCGAGCCCATCAAGGCTATTTTTAAACAACGCTGCCAATTGATTGGACGACGCTTTCGTTTAGCACATGTGCGCTTTCAGCGTGAAATCATTGAAGTTTCCACCTTCCGAGCTTCACCCACTGACGATCAAAGTACCACGACGATTAGCCAACATGGTCTAGTCACTCGAGATAATACCTTTGGAAGTTTGGAAGAAGATGCTTTACGTCGTGACTTTACCGTCAACGCCTTGTATTACGATCCAAATGTGAACCAAGTTATCGATTTTTTTAATGGGATAGCGGACATTCAGCAGCGCAAATTGCGCATCATTGGTGACCCTTCTGTACGTTATCAGCAAGATCCGGTGCGGTTATTAAGAGCAATACGCTTGGCTTGTAAACTAAGCTTTCATTGGGTAGAGGGTAGTGTTGAAGCCATTGCAGAACTTGCCCCGCTGCTAGCGCATATACCAGCACCGCGTTTATTTGATGAATGGTTGAAATTATTTTTAAGTGGCCATGCAGAGGTTACCTTAAAAGCCCTACAGGAATATCAGTTACTTTCTTATTTACTGCCGATGACGGCTAGTCACTGGCAAAAAACATCGCATCACGCATTAATCATTAAAGCCGCGCAGGACACGGATACCCGTTTACGGGTTGGCAAATCCGTAACGCCGGCATTTTTATTGGCAGCGTTTCTATGGCATCCCTTTCAAAATCAACTTGCTTTAGCCGATCAAGGTATTCCATTTAACTTAATAACGCAGCAGGCGGCTGATCGGGTGCTCGCACAACAGCTTTCGGTTTTGTCGATTCCGAAACGTTTCACGCTACCCATGCGTGAAATCTGGGACATGCAATACCGATTGGAGCACCGCCATGGCCAGAGGGCGTATCGATTACTGTCCCATCCACGTTTTCGAGCCGCTTATGATTTTTTATTATTACGTGAATTCAGCCAAGAGATACCCGATGGCCTCGGACAATGGTGGACGGAGTTTCAAAGCAGCGATGCTGAGCAACAGCAATTACTGGTATCTGTTCTTGCCAAAAACAGTAATCCCGCGAAAAAAAAACGCCGCAAACCAGCACAAAAACCAACCAAAGCACCACGAGACAACGCCTAATGTGTGTTGTTTATATTGGTTTGGGCTCAAATTTAGGTGAGCCGCTGCAACAAATTCAAGAAGGTATTAGCGAAATTCAGAGTATTGCTAATACGCAGCTTCTAAAGCAATCGTCTATTTATCTCAGCCAAGCGATTGGCGTTGTTGACCAAGCGGATTATTTAAATGCCGTGATCGAAATCTCGACGACATTAAATGCTGAAGATTTATTGTCAGAATTACAACGTATTGAAAATCGGCACCACCGCACTCGTGAAGGCCCAAAGTGGGGTCCGAGAACATTAGATTTGGATTTGCTGCTGTATGCAAATCGCGTGAGTACTCACGCGAAACTCACCTTACCGCATCCCGAAATGCTGCAACGCAATTTTGTATTGGTACCCTTGTTGGAAATCGCACCACATTTGTGTTTGCCAAATGGACAGTATATTCAAGATTTTTTGGTAAATTGTCCGCATAACCCTTTAAGCAAGTATGAAAGCTAGAGATGAGTGTTTTATATGGATGCTGATAGAGATTCTGCAACAGAAAGCAAGTCACAGGCAGTTGAGCTTAATCTACTTTATCAAGATCACGATCTCATCGTGCTGGATAAGCCTAGTGGCTTATTAAGCGTACCGGGGAAAAAGCCTGAGAACATAGACAGCTTGCAACAACAGGCCAAAAAACAATTCCCCAGTGTCAGCATTGTGCATCGTTTGGATATGGCCACTTCGGGGTTGATGATCATGGCACTGAATAAAGCCAGCCATCGTCATATTTCCAAACAGTTTGAGTTGCGTCAAGTGAGCAAAACCTACCACGCACAGGTTTTTGGCCATCTGACACCCGAACAAGGCAGTGTACAATCACCTTTAATCGCCGATTGGCCGAATCGCCCCCGACAAAAGATTGATTTTGTTGATGGAAAAGCCGCAACTACGCACTGGCAAGTATTACAGCGTACTGCCAAATATACATTGGTAGCATTAACACCGATTACCGGGCGCTCGCACCAGTTGCGTGTGCATATGCTGAGTATTGGCCATCCGATTTTAGGCGATGACCTGTATGCGCATGCGGAGGCGTTGGCTATGTCACCTAGATTACAACTCCATGCTTGTTATATCGGATTCATGCATCCGAGCACACAGTTACCGCTGAGTTTTTATTCGGCGGCACCGTTCAATTAAGCCCTATTATTTTAAGATTTATATGGCATCGCACCTAAATAATCTTTTTTACCAATATCAACACCACAGTGACGCAAAATACTGTAAGCAGTAGCGACGTGGAAATACAAGTTCGGTATTGCATGCTGGATGGCGAACTCATAGCCGGTAAGATATTTACCCTCCCAGCGTGGTTGAGTGATGGTTTGGGTTGCAGATTGTTTAAAATCCTCTGGTGAAAAAGTTGCCAAGTAAGTCAGTACCGACTGGATTCTTGCTTGTAATTGCTTACATGTTTTTTCATTGTCTTCATGCTTTGGTGCTGAATCCGCTTGACCAGCTAAACGTGCAGCAGCAAGTTTAGCTGTGTCGCAAGCAATCTGTACTTGGCGAATTAAATTAAATTGATCCACTGCTAAACGAGAAGTTAACAAAATTTCGACATCAATCTTTTTAGAGTCGGCAAATAAAACGCTTTTATCTAAAATGGTACTTAAATTGTTCAGCATTTTAGAAAATTGTACAACGATTAGATCGTAAAACATAAAATACACCTTGGTTAGATTGGATTGTGGTTAGATTGGATTGTGGTTGGCTTAAATCTGGATGGTATCCTTCTGGTGTTAAGAGGAGGTGATGAGTGTGAATTAAGCTTAGGGTAACGCTGTAATTTGATCAAAAATGCCGCCATCTTGAAAGTGCGCGGCTTGTGCTTTTTGCCAGCCACCAAATACTTGATCAATCGTAAAGGTGCGGAGTTTTGGGAAGCGTGCAATATCAACGGCATCGGCTTCTTCTGGTTTTACCGGGCGATAATAATGTTTGGCGGCAATTCGTTGGCCCGTTGGTGAGTATAAATATTCCAGATAAGCTTGTGCGGCTTTTAAGGTACCGTGTTTTTCTGCCACAGCTTGCACCACGGCAACAGGCGGTTCGGCCAAAATAGAAACAGAGGGCACGACGATTTCAAATTGATCTTTACCCAGTTCGTTAATCGCTAAAAATGCTTCATTTTCCCAAGTTAACAACACATCGCCGAGGCCACGTTGTACAAAAGTGTTGGTTGAACCACGAGCACCTGAATCCAGGACGGGTACATTTTTATAAAGCGCTTTCATAAAAGCTTGTGCCTTGCCTGCGTCTTGATTATTTTTTTCTAATGCATATCCCCATGCCGCTAGATAATTCCAGCGAGCGCCGCCTGACGTTTTTGGGCTGGGGGTAATCACTTGTACGCCAGTTCTAACCAGGTCATTCCAGTCTTTAATGGCTTTTGGGTTGCCTTTGCGAACCAAAAAGACAATCGTTGAGGTGAAAGGTGTGCTGTTGTTGGGGAGTTTAGATTGCCAGTTGGCAGGCAGTTTTTGGCTGCGGGCAGCAATTTCATCTATGTCATAAGCCAGTGCAAGGGTAACAATATCGGCTTCTAAGCCATCAATTATGGCACGCGCCTGTTTGCCTGAGCCACCGTGTGATTGCTGAATTTCAATTTTCTGGTGTTGTGTGCTTTGCCAATGTGCAGCAAATTCTTTATTCACGGCTTGATAGAGCTCGCGAGTGGGATCATAAGAAACGTTGAGCAGTTTGAGTGTATCGCTGGCGTGCACTGCCACGCTCCAAATTGCGAGAGTGGCAATAGCAGCTACTTGCTTTAAGTTGATAAACATTAGGAAAGCTCCGTTAGTGATCTCAAATGAAAACTGGTTTTACGCAGTAAATCTAAGGGCGAATGATCATTCGCCCTTACGCGCCTGCAGTGAATAAAGATGCAACTAAAAGCTATGTAGCAAACCTAGGCCAAGTGCGCTGTCATCCAGCTCGGCTCTGTTCAGTGATAAGTAGCTGGCATAACCAAATACCAGGGTCTTCTTTGCCAGAGCATAATCGACGCCGAGTGCTGCTATCGTACCTTCTTCTTCGCGGACACCTCCTTTACTAAAACCAACTTGTGCTTTCAGTTTGGTTTTGTTTATGGTCCAGGCGCCGCTCACTAGATAGCTGTCATCTTTTTGGCTACTACCGGGTTTGGTATCTTGAGTTTGCTGAACAAGCAGGCCCGCTTCCCATGCATCCTTTTGAAAGGCGCCGACAGCGCGGATGGCGTTACCACGCACAATCCCATCGACACTGCGACGGGCAGCTTGTTCGTTGTCATAAGCCAACGCGGCATACCAGTGATCGCTCCATTGAGCCACTGCAGAAGCAGAAATCGTGTCTGCCACGCCCGTATCTTTTACGCCGTCGAGATCAATATCAACATCCTCTGCCGGAATAAAGTCAGCGTTTAGTTGAATGATGCCCAGTTTGGGTGAGCTGTATTGCACACTATTGGCTAAGCGATTTTGGCCGCCGATGAGAATATCCAGATCAGGAATTAAATCGTTAAATTGATCAATTTTACCTTCAGCGGTTTTAAATGGGGTGTCAAATTTACCCGCAATCACTTGTCCCCAATTGCCTTTTAATCCCGCAAATGTATTGCGTTGGCTAAAAGCGGTGTCGCCATTGGCGCCATCATCGACGTTGGTTTCATACTCAGCCTGATAAATAACTTGTAAGCCTTCGATATCCAAATCGGCCTCACCTTTGACGCCCAAACGCGAGGCATTGGAATTTAACTCCCAATCATCTTTATTGGCAGCGATTTTATTTTGGATGATTAAGCTGGCACCTTCTTGATCAACATTATCCAGTGTTAAAAAAAATTTTCCGTAAAAAGTTGGGCCGACATTAGCTGCGGATACGGTAATGGGTAAGCTGCAGAGTAGGCTACTTAGGCTGGCAATCAGTAGCCGACGATGAGCGTGAAGATGGCTAGCGTGTAAATAATGAAGCGATAAATTCATGACAATATCCTTGAGTCAGTGGTGAAAGAGAATTCAGAATGTGAAAGTACTCTAGCAATCGCAGGGTTAAATCCAAAATAATAAATTCTGCAATGCTTATGATGCATCTAGTTGATGGCCTACACCTTGTACGGGTTAGATATGACAAAAGTATGACGGACGATGGTTTTAGTGTGTACGGATGACGAGGAGAGTGTAATTACCAAGGGAAACTGACGGACTAAATACCCAGCGACTTTGTCGCACCTAAATAACACTCATTATTTCTATGCAGCAAGCGTGTTGAAATAATGTTTATTGATGCGAAACCACATTTCCAGGCACGCGATATGAGACGTGATTGGCATATATCTAGGCAAAGAAAATTTACAATAGTTCATCTTGTAAAAACGTTGCCACGTTTTATCCTCTTATCCTCTATTGTAGAGCGTTGCAATGTTTTGCCAGTGTCCGCATCAACCATAAAGAGGAGGCAGATTCAACCGCGAAGTGCATAACAGTTTAAGCGGCGAAAGCCGCCAGTTGATCCTGCATTAAAACAGCAGGAGATTTAAAAGCAAGCGATTTTCTAGGACGAAGGTTTAACTGATTAACAGCGAATGAAACCTGGT
>JANNXD010000120.1:0-16989 GCA_031409375.1 Gammaproteobacteria bacterium
GTCAATATCAATGCGTTTCAAGAGCTGACACCATGATGGATGACGAACAACTGCCGACAGCAATTTATTCAGTGGCACAAGTGCGTGCGCTCGAACAGATGCTCATGCAGACACAAAACGTCAGTGACTATGAACTGATGCAGCGCGTTGCCGAACAGATGTGGCAAAAAATCTTGCGGCGTTGGCCAACGGTGCATCATGTCCTGGTGTGTTGTGGCCCCGGCAATAATGCGGGTGACGGTTATGTCATCGCGACCTTAGCAAAGCAACAACATAAAAACGTGCGCATTTTAGCAGCAGTAGCCGTTGAAACATTAAAAGGCGCGGCGCGTTTAGCGGCAGAAGCGGCGGTGCAAGCGCAAGTTAACATTGAGTTATGGTCCGGCACGTTACCAAAAGCTGAGTTTTATATTGATGCTTTGTTTGGTATTGGTTTGCAGCGAGACATAGACTCAATTTATAAACCGTGGATTGCATGCATTAATCAAGTGTCAGCACCAGTGGTGGCGATCGACGTGCCGTCAGGTATTGATGCCGATACAGGTGCAGTATGGGGTGTCGCGGTGAAAGCCACGTTAACCATCACCGCTCTGGCGTTAAAAATTGGCTTGTGCACTGGTGAAGCGTTGGATTATATCGGTGACTTGCAATATGTGTCGGGCGGTTTATCGGAAAATTGCACGCCTAATCTTGCACCGTTGGCAAAGCGCGTGACGCGTGCAGATTTTTTGCAATGGCCAACCCGTTTGCGCAATGCACATAAAGGTCTGCAGGGTCATGTGTTGATTATCGGCGGCGATGTCGGCATGGGTGGTGCGGTGATCTTGGCGGCTGAAGCTGCTTTGCGTGCGGGCGCAGGTTTGGTGACCGTGGCTACGCGTGCAGCGCATATTTCGGCGTTGTTATCGCGTCTGCCGGAAGTGATGGCCGTTGCCCTTGAGCTGAGCTCAGTTGAAGAAACGGCAGAGCAATTGACTCCATTATTATTACGAGCATCCGTGGTGGTGATTGGTCCTGGACTGGGGCAGAGTGATTGGAGTAAAAATCTACTCACGACAACCATGCGCAGCGATTTACCTTTGGTAATGGATGCCGATGCGTTAAATTTATTGGCATTCAATCGCGAGGTGTTAAAAGATGCGGCATTGATGCAGGGTGAGAAACGGGCCTGGGTATTAACGCCGCATCCCAAAGAGGCTGCTCGCTTGTTGAAAGTGGAAGTGCAGACTATTCAGCGTAATCGAGTCGGTGCAGTGCAGCAGTTGAGTGAGCAGTTTCAAGCGATTGTTTTATTAAAAGGCGCCGGCACCTTGATTGCTTCACCAACGAGTGGTTTAGGAAGTGTTCGATTGCAATTGATTGATTGCGGCAATCCTGGAATGGCCGTGGCAGGGATGGGGGATGCATTATCGGGAATCATTGCGGCACTGATTGCGCAAGGTTTAACGATAACGTCGGCAGCATCGATAGGTGCTTGGCTACATGCTACGGCGGGCGATCAAGTGGTCGTGAAGCAGGGGATTCGTGGCATGAGAACCAGCGATTTAATTGCGCAGTTACCCTTCGTGATGCAAGTTAAAAATTCATACGACCTTTAATCAATTATTTAAGGAGAAAAAATGATGCTTAAATTATTCATGGCAATGCTTCTGCTGGTCACGGTGAGTATTGCAAATGCCCGCCCTATTGCCGGTGTTGATCTACCCGAAGAGCTGCCTTATGCCAGCAGTCGTTGGCCATTAACCGGCATGGGACTGCGTACCAAGCTGATTATTAAATTATATGCCGCTGGATTATATGTGCCTAAAACAGAAGCCATGAGTTTGCAGCCAGAGCACCCAAAAGCCATCCGCTTGCATATCATCTCATCCATGATTACGCGTGATAATTTGCGCGAAGCCATTCAAGAAGGCTTTATAAAATCTACGCACAATAATCTTGCGCCGATGCAAGCGCAAATCAAAATGTTTCTCGGTGTTTTTCAAGAGGATGTGCATCAACATGATATTTTTGACCTGGTTTATTTGCCCGATCAAGGTGTGCATGTTTATAAAAATCAACAGTTGAAAGTGACTTTACAGGGCGCTGCCTTTCAACAGGCATTATTTGGTATTTGGTTGTCGGATACACCCGTGCAAGATAGTTTAAAAGCCGATTTATTAACACCATTGGCCGCCATTTAACATGTTGCACGCGCTGCGAACATCCGCTTTGCATTCAGTTAATCAATGGCTGGGTATTAGTCGTGAACAACGATTAGCGCGTGCGATTCATAATGAACTCCATCCGGCGGCGAGTGGTCTACAAGTGGCCATGGCGGTGATGGCGCGTTATCACCGTTATCAAGTACAAGGCTTATCAAATATCCCGCTGGTGGGGCGCTGTATTGTCGCAGGCAATCACAGTTTTGCTACCTACGACGCCATGTTATTAGCCTTTGCAATTGAGAAGGGCTGTGGACGGCTGATGGCTGGGCTGGGTGATAATTTACTGTTTAATTTGCCACTGTTATCGCCTTTAGTCAGTGCCGTGAATTTGTATCGCGCTAATCATCACAATGCGCGGCTATTATTAGAAAATGAATGTTTGTTAGGGGTTATGCCAGGCGGCATGCGTGAAGCCTTACGACCCGCTTCACAAAAGTACAAAATTCGTTGGCAGGCCCGCAAAGGTTTTGCGCGTTTAGCGGTCACGACTCAGTCACCTGTGATACTGGCGGCTTGTCCACATGCCGATGATATTTATAACGTGAAAGTTTCTGCGCTCACCAAACTTGCCTATCAACGCTTTAAGTTGCCGTTAGTCTGGCCGCAAGGACTTGCGGGTAGCTTGTGTCCGCGCCCCGTACGTCTAACCCATTTTCTTTCTGAGCCTTTTTATCCGCCGGTTGCTGAACCTGATTATCTGAATGCGCAAGTCAATCAATTTCATGCGACTTTAACAGCCGCTATGCAGGAAATGATGCGGCGAGTTTAAATTTTTGTCACTATTCAGAAGGCTGAGAATTTTTTTGGATAATTTGTAAGATCAAAGTCAGGCCAAGTTCCATTAAGCCAAGTCTTGAATTCAATCAATAAATGCAGCAAAAAAAAGATGACAGTAATCGTAACAAAATCCGATGGCTCTATCACAATGAACTGCGCCTGAACTCTATAGGGTAGTATCGCCTTACTAAGGATTAGACTGCCTCGTGTTATTGATGATCTCTTTCAACGGCCGGCACAAACCAAAATCAATCAACCTTCAGTGTGTGCGCTGGTAAGCATTTATGACCTCAGTTATCGTAAAAAATTGAAGCGATGAAAATTGCAGTGATGATAGAAGAGATCGGCATCAAGCGTGGTTTATTCGGTGTATTTAGTTACAGCCGTCGTGCCCTGCAATTGGTATGGAGTACGAGCAAGAGCCTATCTTCTGCCTTGGGCGTCCTGACCCTAATCGCCGGCATGTTGCCTGCGGGCATTGCCTATGTAGGTGCACTCATTGTTGATGCCGTGGTGCAGGCCATGAACAACTCAGGCGCGAAGCAAGCGGTTCTGAACTGGGTGTTGATTGAAGCAGCATTGGTGATATTGTTGGCCGGCGCACAGCGCGGGCTGTCACTTTGTCAATCACTGCTACGTGCGCTGCTGGGTCAGCGAGTCAACGTGATGATTTTGGAAAAGGCGCTGACGCTGAGCCTTATTCAGTTCGAAGACAGCGAGTTCTACGACAAGCTCACGCGTGCACGGCGTGAAGCTTCACAACGTCCCTTGTCATTGGTGATGCGCACCTTTGGTCTGATCCAAAATCTGATTTCGCTGCTGAGTTATGCCACCCTGCTGGTGCAGTTCTCGTTGTGGGCATTGGTAATTTTGCTTTGCTCTGGCCTGCCGGCCTTCATCGCGGAAGCAAAATTTTCCGGCGATGCTTTTCGTCTGTTTCGCTGGCGTGCACCTGAGACACGCATGCAGATCTATCTGGAGACCGTGATCGCGCGGGAAGATCACGCTAAGGAAGTCAAACTGTTTGGTTTAGGGTCGCTGCTGCTGGAGCGTTATCGTCAGATTTATCAAAAGCTCTACAAAGAAGATTTCGCACTGACCATTCGTCGCGACACCTGGGGTTTCTTATTGGGCTTGATTGGCACCTGTGCTTTGTACGGTGCTTATGCGTGGACGGCAATCAGCGCGGCGGCCATGCGCATTACATTGGGTCAAATGACCATGTACATGTTGCTGTTCCGTCAAGGTCAGGCTGCAGTGTCTGCCAGTTTGTCTGCAGTGAATGGTTTGTATGAAGATAATCTGTATTTGTCCAACTTATATGAATACCTGGAAACACCTGTGGAGCCAGACAAGGGTCATCTCAAGCAGGGACCTCTGCCGCAGGATGGCATTCGCTTCGAGGCTGTGAGCTTCACCTATCCCGGTTCAGAGGAAGCAGCGTTGCTCGACATCAATATGCACATCAGGCCCGGTGAGTCGCTAGCGCTGGTGGGCGAGAACGGTTCCGGAAAAACCACTTTAATCAAGTTGCTAACACGCCTGTACTCACCATCCTCTGGTCGTATTCTACTCGATGGCGCAGATCTGCATGATTGGGATGAGGTCACACTGCGCCAGCGCATCGGTGTGATCTTTCAGGATTTCGCACGCTATCAATTATTGCTGGGTGAAAACATCGGCGCGGGTGATGTTCGGCATTTTAGTGATGAGAACGAGTGGCGTAAGGCTGCTTTGCAAGGCATGGCCGCACCCCTGATTGAATCCATGCCGGCGGGTTATCACACACAGCTGGGTAAGTGGTTCAAGGATGGTCGTGAACTGTCGGGTGGTCAGTGGCAGAAGATTGCGCTGTCGCGTGCCTTCATGCGTTCGGAGGCTGACATACTGGTGTTGGATGAACCCACTGCTGCGATGGATGCCGGTGCCGAAGCTCAGGTGTTTGAGCACTTCCAAACGCTCACACGCAATCGCATTGCAATTCTCATATCACATCGTTTTTCCACCGTGCGCATGGCCGATCAGATTGTGGTGATCCAGCACGGTCACATCATTGAACGCGGCAGCCATACTGAACTGATGCAGCTAAACGGTCACTATGCGCAATTATTTTCGTTGCAGGCGAGCGGCTATCAGTAGCGGGCGGTTGTTCAGTGATTGGCGAGTTTGCGAGGTGGTGACAAAAAAGAACGCGTGATTAGAAGGTTAATCACGCTTCTACACTATGGATTGTTAACATCATTAATATATATCAACATTATCTGATTACCATCGAGAAAGAGTCAGCGTCTTCTCTAACTTCAACACCCATGAGCCGCATCAACGCCACTGGATTGTTATCACGTAAATCCTGATGATTATCTCTCACAAAATCTTCCTGACCACGCATAAGCTCGTTCGCAAAGATCCGGCGATATCCACCGTTTGTTAAACGCATGATTGCAGCCTTGAAACTATTTTTTGTGCTCAAATATTTCTTGAGCGTCATGTCAGATTTCTCAGTCACTTCAGCATGAATTTGTCTTGTTGTCTCATACTCAAAGTTGTCTCTATGTAAGAGCACCTCCATTTCCCCGAGTCTTGAAGAGCGGTAATCGCTTGCGGGCGGAAGATTTGTGCGCAGCAAATTACCATAATCTACAACCTCCTGTTGGGCTGCCACTAACGCTTCAGTCATGACATAGCCGATATACCGAAATCTGCCTTTAAGCTCTGCTTTATTCTGCGGCACTGTCATTCCAGAAAGATCGCGTCTTAAGTTAATGACAGACATCCCAGATATTGCGATCTCTTGAGATGCCGCAGTGCGATTGTGAATGTTAACGTGAGCCACCATATGCCCATAAACCTCTTGCTAATACATTTAACAAAACATGGATTCATCCATGCGGCCGAAGATTATAAGTTTTATTTAGTGACAGCACCAACGCTTTTTCCTTTTCTATCTAGGAACACTAGATCGCTTGGTTATGAGGGTAATCACGGGTAAAAATTTAACTTTTTCGCGCTCACGCGACAAAACTCTAGCGCACATCTCTACATCACATCACATCGCTTATTTTTGGCTCTTTTTCATCTAGACCCTTATCTTTTCAGAATCATGGCGAAATGAGCGGCTTTTCGATAATTTTGCATCTGTTTAATGGCTCAGCAATATAGCTGGGAGCGTTGAAAAACAAGGGTATGTTACTTCCGGCCACTTTTTTACTGGTGTCATTTTATATTTTTGCTATCATGTCGCTCATTTAGTCTACTCTGACTGTGGTGAAACATGCGCGAGAAGCTGGCATTTATGTGTGGAATACTGAAGTTAATGCCTGGCTTTAACTGGCCTGGCTTTAATTGGCTAGTCGCGGCGCTATGCATTGCGCTTTCCAGCAACGCCTTTTCTAAAAGCCAACAATACATTACCTGGGATACACTCGAGCCCGACACCTGGGCCTCTATCTGGTTGATCAAACATCATATTGATCGTGATGCCAGCATTCGCATCGTCCCCACCGGCGCAGCGGTTAAACCACAAGACGGCATTGCCTTTGCGGTATTTGGCGCGGCTTTTTATCGGTCACGCACGCAATCGGTTTATGAGCAATTGCTGGATCATTATCAACCAAAAGATCCGCATTTACTGACCATCGGCAGTTGGATGCATGCGTTAGAAATTAATCCTTGGCAAGCCACGGATGCAACGCCCCATGCTGAGCATCTCGCGGATTTAATTCGTGACTTACAAGGCCGATACCCGCAGCACCGAGCACCACCTGAATGTTATGCCGATTTATTTGATCGCCTTTATCGCTTGTTATCGACCAACCAATCTATCGAAACCTTAACCCAATTTGATTGCCAATATCCTTCAAGCTTATCACCCGCCCAGCGCAGCGCATCCGTGTTGGTGTCGCAATTGCCGATCGCATATTTGCTCAATTTAATGGCCGCTGGTCAGCGCATCGTATTTGTTGATGTGCGCGAACCCGAAGAATTCGCTGAAAAACATATTGCCGGTGCAATGAACTTGACGCTGCGCGATTTAACCCCGGAAAAAATTCAATCACTCAAGCAAGCTGATTGGGTGGTGAGTTACTGCAAAAAAGATTTTCGTGGTTATGAAATGGCGCAAGCCTTGGCCCACCACGGTATCGTCAATTCAGCAGTGATGCTGCCCTATGGTTTGGTGGGCTGGCAGTCCTTGCAATTGCCGATTAAAAGCCCACAGCAAAGTGAAGCGGACGCGCTGCAACAACTACAAAACTGCGCTCAAAATAGTGCGGACTGCTTAAAGGCTGCTTCTTAATGAAAGACGCCCTGTTGATGAAAAACGCACGAATGATAAAAAGCGCCTTGTTCATGCAGCGTCTGCAGATTTTTCTGGTGATCGTCCTATTCATGGCTTGGGCGGCGTGCATCTATCAGTTACCCGGTATCGATTGGCACAGCATCGGTTTGCCAGCCGGACAAAACTATTATCGATTTTCCAAATTCGCTGCTCTCACCGCAATTTTATTAATGAGCTTGCAAGTGTGCAGTGGATTTTTAAAAAAACGTGGGCATGCCGTATTGGGCAGTTCAGTTTTGCTCTGCACACTCACTCATTACTTAAGCTTTTTTTATGCAGTGAATTTGCGCCAAGGACATTTGCCAAATTTTTTATTATGGCCGTGGCCAGTCAATGAATATTACAACGGTGCACTGACCATCGGTTGGTTAAGTTTGTTGATGTTAATCGTGATGGCCATCAGTGGTGCTTGCCGTCATCTCTGGCCACGAATCATGCGTGTGTTGCATCACACTTGGTTAGCGATGGTTGTTGGAGCGATCCTACACAGTGCGATGATTGGCGGTGAAATGCAATCGCTGGCGGGCCGCTGTTTCTACTTGGCAATTTTATTGAACATGATGTTGGCATCATTTCAGCGTTATGCAAAACCGTTATCAAAATATTTTCCAATTTTAATTCCATTGCGAGCAACCTCAGTATGAACACTCCACGCAAGATTGCAAAAACTTACTTATTGATGGCGCTGTTCGCGTTGTCGGTATCATTAAAAGCGAGCGAGGAAATTACCGCAAAAAATGTCGCCAAAGCGCCAGTGGTCAATAGTTTTCTCGGCAAGACATTCGTGGTGCCGATCGTGCGCACGCCGCATCGGTATTATGTATTAAGTCCGAACTCAGATTCGCAAGTGACGCTCTATACCGGTAGCATTTTAACGAACGACAGTGCTACGCAAAAACAAAAAGTACTCAAAGGCAAAATGCAAGAAATTGTGGTGACACAAAGCAGCGCGGCTGCCGAACGTATTATTGCCGATGCTCCGATTGCCGTGTATTACGCTGACAATAATCGTTTTCTGGCGATACCACCGGCGGCCCAGGATCTTTGGGGTGTGCATCAGCAAAGTGTGATTGGTGCGTTAAACAATAATACGCAAGTACAAATCCAAAGCAGCAACGGCGAGCTGTTGAATGTGCAATTGAATGCCGGTGAAAAAACGATTCCGGCTTTATCGGGTAATGCTGTGCAAGATCAAGGCAGTGCCCTTTCCATTCACGCCGATCAACCCATAGGCGCGATGACGCAAACGTCTGACACCAGCCAAGATGTCGTGGCGTTTTGGTCACAAGCTCAGTTGGCAAAAAATTATCAATTACCCGTGGCGGCGCGGTATCTGGCCATTGTATGCCCAGAAATTAATACGCAGATTAACATTGCGACAGCTGAACCAATTTTACAAACCTGTGGGGATGGCAATAGCCCCGGTAAAAATTATGTAACTACTGACAAAATTGATTTGCCACTCGGCACAAAAATATCTTCAGAAAAACCCATCTATGTGATTTACCAAAGCCAAACCGACCAGTTGAGAAAAAATTTACCAGCCGCCAGAACTTTTCCGTCGCCAACTTCTACACCAACCCCAGCATCAACCGCTGCGCTATCCACAGCGCCATTATCTGCAGCGCGCCTCGTCAGCACGCAAGCATTAGTCGCAGCCGCCGCGATCACTTACGCCAACGCCGCCAATCCCACCAGCGGTACGCTCACGCAAAATACCCAGTGGTTGTCTGGTACCACTTATACCTTAAGTGCCGATGTCACGATTCCTGTGGGCGTTAGTTCCGTGGTGCGTAGCGGCGCAATTCTCGATGCAACGCTTGCCAATATAACAGTGCAAGGCGAGCTAATTGTTGAGGCGGGGGCGATATTAAAGTTTGGTTCCGGTAGAAGTTTGAGTGTTGTGTCGGGTACTTTGACAGTAAGCGGTACCAGCATCAGTCCGGTACGTTTTACCACCTCAGCAATAACTCCGAATCAATCGAGTTGGCAAGGCATTAATTTAACGGGAACCAGCCAACTCACAATTGATAATGCGATTATTGAATATGCTGGTAGTGGCTTGTTATACCAGGGCAATACAACTGGCACGGTAAGCAATAGCAATTTTTTGAATAATAATTTTGCTGTTTATGGCGATAACGCCACTACTCAAAATTTAATTTTTACCTCAAACCGTTTTGGAAATAATAGTTACGCTGTTCTTCTTTCAAATGGTGGCAAGCCCATACTTACCAACAATGCTTTTATTAACAACACCACTAATGTTGCTACCTATAATTATCCAATCGATCAACCGATTGTGATGTTAAATTTCCAAAATAACTGGTGGGGAACTAACGATATTAATGTGATTGAAGGAAAAATAAATGATCAGTCTGATAATAACCAGGCACGCAGTTATATTGATTACCGTGGATTTTTACTGGCAGAGGGCGGTATTGCCAGTGATGCCACCTATCAACTTCTCGGAGACATTCCGGCTAATCTTACGCTCGCGGTGAATAAAACTTATCAGTCATTAAGTGCGGTAACCATTCCTGCCGGTGTAACCGTTACCGTCAATGGCAAAATTCAGTTTTATGATAATTGGGATATCAAAGGGACGATGTTATTCAACAATACCGCCAGTGTTGAAAATCTCAGTGGTGATACTTGGGATGTTGATGGTGTACTCGATATTCGTGAAGGCGTGCGTTGGAGCACTATTCGTGAAGGCAGTATTAATATTAATAATACCGGGCGTTTAACGGTTACCGGAAGCACTGCTAAGCCGGTAGTTTTTACCACTTCAGCACTGTATCCAAGTAAAACGAGTTGGACAGGTTTTAATTTAACTGGCAATAGCCAAATCAATATTAATAACGCGGTTATTGAGTATGCTGCTAATGGTCTGTTCTACAGCGGTAATCCAACAGGTACGGTGAGCAAAATCAAGTTTGTAAATGATAATTTTGCTGTATATGGCAATAACGCCACTACCGAAAATTTAGTTTTCACCTCGAATCGTTTTGAAAATAATTCATATGGATTTTTTTCGGATAAAGGGGGTAAGCCAAGATTTACCAACAACGCTTTTATTAAAAACACTACTAATGTTGCTACCTATAATTATCCAATAGATCAGCCGATCGTCCTGTTAAATTTTCAAAATAACTGGTGGGGAACTACCGATATTAATGTGATTGAAAGCAAAATATGGGATCAGTCGGATGACGGTAGTGCGCGCAGCTACATTGATTACCGTGGATTTTTATTAGCAGAAGGCGGCGTTTCCAGTGATTCAACTTATCAACTTCTCGGAGACATTCCGGTTAATCTTGCGCTCGCGGTGAATAAAACCTATCAGTCATTAGGTGCGGTCACCATTCCTGCTGGTGTCACCGTTACCGTCAATGGCAAAATTCAGTCTTATGATAATTGGGATATCAAAGGTACCGTGTTATTCAACAATACTGCTAGTGTTGAAAATATCAGTGGCGATACTTGGAATGTTGATGGCGTGTTGGATATTCGTGAAGGCGTGCGTTGGAGCACTATTCGTGAAGGCAGTATTAACATTAACAACACTGGGCGTTTAGCGGTTACCGGAACCAGCGTTAAGCCAGTGGTTTTCACCACTTCTTCGCTATATCCAAGTCAAACGAGTTGGTCTGGCATTAATTTAACGGGAAATAGCCAAATCAATATTAATAACGCGGTTATTGAATATGCCGGTAGTGGCTTGCTATACAGTGGCAATCCAACGGGTACGGTGATCAATACCAAATTTTTAAATGATAGTATGGGTGTTTATGGTTATAACGCTACCACTGAAAATCTGGTGTTCACTAATGACCGTTTTGAAAATAATACTTACGGCGTTCTTTTATCAAACAATGGCGGAAAACCAAAGTTTAACAGCAATGCTTTTGTTAACAATACCATTAATACAAACACTTCTGTTTATCCATTCGATCAACCGATTGTGATGTTAAATTTTCAAAATAACTGGTGGGGAACTACGGATATTAATGTGATTGAAAGCAAAATATATGATCAATCTGATTTTAGCGACGCACGCAGTTATATTGATTATCGCGGATTTTTACTGGCAGAGGGTGGGGTTGCTACGGATGCGACGCATCAATTATTAGGTGACATCTCGGTTAACACTACCTTGTCTGGCACTTATGATGTTTTAGGTTTAATAACGGTACCGGCCGGTATCACTTTTGATTTAACTGGCACATTCAATTCTTACGAAAATTGGGATGTAAAAGGCACGCTAATACTTCGAGCCAATACAGCGGTGAGTAATTTTAGTGGTGATCAATGGTTGGTGAGTGGTGTTAATAGCAAAATGATCATGGAAGCGGGTGCCAAATGGCAAGCAATGAATCGAGCTTCGCTGTGGATAACCGAAGGCGCGAATTTGGCCGTTAATGGTACAGCGACGCAACCCGTCACTTTCACTTCCGCAGCAGTTGTCCCAAAGCGGGATGACTGGGAAGGCATCACTGTTAAAAATGCCAGTGCTTCGATTAACAATGCCGTGTTGGAATGGGCTATCACGCCGATTCAAGCAGACAACAGTAATTTGATGTTGAGCAACAGCTTGGTGCAGAATTTTTATTCGCAAGGTGTGATGTTGGTTAATAACGCCACTGGGACCATCAATAATAATGTGATTGATAATCAAGATCGAAGTGGTACTGGCATTAATATCGAAAATGCTTCGCCGACCATCATTAATAATCGGATTCAGAACAACGCAAATGGCCTATTTTTAACTGGTAATGCTAATCCCAACATCAATAACAATATCATTGCCTATAACAATATCGGGTTATATTTAAATGGCGGTGGTACGGATGCCACCAATCCGCATCCCGTCATTCGTGATAACGATATCGTGGGCAATATTGGTTATACCCTTTATCTGTACAACTACGGCACTACCACAACGCCGATTGATTTTACGCAAAACTGGTGGGGCAGTGCGACGCCGAATTTTGCGACGCTGATTAGTACCTACATTAGCAACGCGAGCATCGTTAATACCACAGGTGCACGCACACAAGCCGTGAAAGGTAGCTTGATCAGTGGTTTAACTTTGGATCGTGAATATTTTTCACCGAATAACGATGCCATTAATGAAACCTCAACCCTAACTGCGACGCAATCCACGACCGCCGCCTGGACAGTAGAAGTGCGCAGCAGTAGTAATGTGTTGATGAAACAATTCAGTGGCAGCGGCGCCAGTATTAGCGCGACTTGGGATGGAAAAAATTCTGCAGGCACCGTGGTTGCCGATGGTATTTATCAGCTGCTGATTAAAGTGTCGCCACAAACAGTTGCCTTAGCAACAAGGCGCGTGATTGTCGATAAGATACCGCCTGTCGCCAATATCGATGATGCCCTGAATAATAAAATTCTACAAAATGAAATCTTGTTGGCCGTGAATGGTACCGCGAATGACGCTAATCTCAGCAATTATCAACTGCAACTGATTCCTGCCTCTGGCGCCGCAACCACCTTGGCCACAGCAAATGCGCCTGTGTTAAATACGCTTTTGGGTAATTGGGCAGTGAACAGCAATGATGCCAGCATGCAACCGACCAATGGCGCTTATACGTTAAAACTCATCACCACCGATCGCGCGGGTAATGTCAGCACCGATACCGCAGCGGTGACGGTGGATGCGTTAGCGTTTGCAGCTGTGTCGCATACCCCAGCGAAAATTAATCCGACGCTTGGCGAAAGCGCCACCATTAATTTTAGTATCAATCGCCCCGCGACCATTAGCTTGGCAATATCTCCAGAGTTGGGTGGAGCAGCCATCAAAACATTGCAGCAAACCGTGAGCAGTGCCGGTAGTTATAGTTTTACTTGGGATGGAAAAAATTCAGCTGGGCAATATGTGGGGCATGAAGCCTATAGCTATGTATTAACCGCCAGCAGTGGCGCACTAACGGCAGTTTATGATCCGCCACGACCACCGCGCACTAGTTATTTTTCCGGAACATTTGATGCCCAATTCAATTCCGCCAAAAATGATTATTGGGAAGTCAGTGATTTGAACTTTGTGCAAGCGGAAAGGGTAGTCTTGGAAGCTTATCCTTCATCTGGGCCGTCATTTTTAATTGCTATCAAAGTATATCCAACTGGTGCGAACCAGCAGGTGTTCTGGGATGGCCGCGATCCAGCGGGCAATGTGATAACTGGAATGGTGAGTGTATTTTTATCACCAAAGGATGTCCTCAAAACCAACAGTGTTATTATTACGGGTAATACCCCGATATTAACTGGCGGCGGTACCGCGCCAACAATAGAAATCATGACCAATCCTTCGTTAGTGACCTTAACCTACGAGCAAATTTTTTCGATGGTGTATCGGGTAGATCAAAATGCTTATGTCAGCATGCGTTTAATGCCACCCGCTGGCAGTACTCAAGTTGCGGTGACCTTGCAAAATCGGGTGCTGACCACTGCCTTGCAAAACGGTTTGCCCAAAGATCAAAATTTTAGTTGGCGCGGTTATGCAGGTGCGGATACCAATAATTTACTCATTGCTGAAGAGGGTACCTACACGGTAGAAATCACTGCAGAGAGTGTCGCCACGGGCGTGACCACCGTTTTTCGTAGCAGTGTGAGTTTGTATGAATAAAATAATCTCTATGAGTAAAGTATGGTTCATGTGCTTACTGTTGCTTAGCAGTGGGTTGGCAGCAGCAACTGAAGAACGCTTGGCCTATTTGGCTTACACCGACGGATATTGGCAAGTGTGGGTGAAATCAGCCGATCAACCTAAACAAATCACGTTCTCGGCTTACGATAAAATTCGCATTTCTTGGTATCCCGATGGCCAACATCTGTTACTAAATGGCCAGCAAGGTGAGTTGGCGCAGTTGGATATTCGCAGTGGTAAAGAAACGACTATCACGGCACCATTTGAAAATATCACCGATGCCATGATTTCACCCAACGGCCAACAATTGGTGTTTTCGATTAACACAGCGGATAGTAAAGATGGCAATAATCTGTGGTTGTACACCTTAGCTAAACAAAGCACCTTATCCAAACAGGTGCCATCAGAAAAAAGCCAGGCCGATAAAAATCTATTGCGCTTAACCAAGTTACCCTATTTGCAACATCAACCGGTATGGGCGCCGGATGGTCAATCCCTGTATTTTTTATCCAGCACCAGTTTGCAAAACCACGATATCTGGCAATATCAGTTTGCTGAAAAAAAATTAGAAAAACTCACCGCTGATAAAAGCTTATATTTTGATATCGCGGTTTCTAAAAACAATGATCTGCTGTTTTCTCGGCGCGAAGGCCAACAATTTGATTTATGGGTTTGGCCATATCCGCACGCGCAACAAGGGGCACGCGCCCTCATCACCAGCCCCGCTTTTGAAGGTCAACCGGCTTGGGGTGAGCAGGGAATTTATTTTGTTAGTGATCGATCGCAAGCTAAAAAAAATAATAATGCCTTGAATATTTTTTATTGTCAGTTGCCTTGTACCAATCCTGAGGTGGTGATGCAACATGAACAAGGTGCGCGTGCGCCGGTGGTGTGGTTTAAATGAAAGGGGTGTGGTTTAAATGAAAGTGGTGTGGTTTTTCATGCGGGGATTTAATTCCCCTCCGTTGGAGGGGTGGCAGGCGCAGCCTGACGGGGTGGTTCGTTTAATAAGACCACCCCCCGCCTGCGGCGTACCCCTCCAATGGAGGGGAATTGTTTTTTCTTGCCCAGCAGCTGTGACAGGGTGGGGCATTTTTTTGGATGGAAAGTAAATTGAAAATAGTCATCACTTTTTTATTACTCTTCTGCTCGGCATCAGTGTTTGCTGCGCCACCCCATGCCAATCTTCCACTCGCCATCCAGCAAGTTAACTTCACCGGTGCCCCCGATTTTTCGGTGCGATTTTTTTTAACCCAACCGGCCAAAGTAACCCTAAAAATTTTCCATCAACAACAACTGATTCGCGAGCAAGCACTCGGCAAATTATCCGCTGGCGCACAACAAGCAAAATGGGATCTACGCGATCAACAGCAACAATGGGTGCCAGCCGATGCTTATCAAGTCACCTTAACGGCCATCGCAACGGCAACCTCAAAACACCAAAAAACAGAATATGATATATCTTCACAGGGCAATAAATGGTTGAAAGTAAATGATGTACGTTGGGATGCAGCCACGCACAGCATTCGTTATCGCTTGCCCAAAGCCGCGCGGGTATTACTGCGCGTCGGCTTAGGGCAGGGCGGTCCGTTACTGGCGACGATTGTCGATCGACAATATAGAGAAGCAGGTGAACACAGCGAAGCTTGGAATGGCCAAGATGCTTCGACCGTGATGGAACTCGCCACGCATCCGGATCGCATTTTTAGTATGGAAGCGCGCAGCTTGAGTGATAACACCTGGCTAGTGCCGGCGAGTGCGACCAAGGCTGTGGATGCGCAAAAAGTGATTCACGATTCCACCGATTTTCCCGTGAAACTCAAGCTGCCACCCAACACAACTCAGCAAGCCGGTGTGCCGGTATTATCGGGCAAGGTGCCGATTGCTGTGGAGGTTGCCGCTGCTTACCAAAGCATGATGAACTCACAACGTTTCGAACCCACCTTTTATGTCGACGGCGTTTATATGTTTGAAAATGAACTGGGTGTGATGCCGATGACCTGGCAATGGCAAACCAGCAAAGTACCCAACGGCGTGCATTATCTGACGCTGAATTTACGCGGTTACGATGGCAGCTTTGGCGTGGCGACGGTGAAGGTTAAGGTGGAAAATCCGACCCAACCCTAACCATGCCCTTGTCAGGCACGGCTCTGCAATGGGTTAAATTCCCCTCCGTTGGAGGGGTACGCCGTAGGCGGGGGGTGGTCTTATTAAACGAACCACCCCGTCAGGCTGACGCCTGCCACCCCTCCAATGGAGGGGAATTTAAACCGCTAGAATTTTTTGTGGTTGTGTGCAAATTGATGGAGAAGGTTGAGAGCGGTTTGGTTTGTTGTATTTAATCTTTTTATTTTAAGGAAAAAAACCATGAAATTCAGCATCATCTTTTTACTACTGCTCAGCAATATCACCGTTGCAGCCGATACCCTCAGCATCCCTCAACAAGCCGAACAAGCTTTTGCTTCCGGCAATTTTCGCCGAGCGGTACCGTTATATTTTCATTGGCGAGAACAAGATGCCAGCGCGATTGAGCCGCGCATTAAAATTGCGCAAAGTTATTGGGCGATGCAGCAAGTGGGCGCCGCTAAACAGCAAGTAAATGAAATGCTCAATCAGCAAATTCCGGATGGCCGAGTCTATGCACTCGCGGCCACCATTGCCAAAAAAGAAAATCGTTTAGCGGATGCTGAGCATTATCTTAAAACCGCGTTGCAATATTTAACACCGGCGCAGCCAGAATATCGCATGAGCCTCATGCAGCTCATGACGATCTACACGCAACAAAATAAACTCGATGCCGCCAAAAAAATTGATGATCAACTGAATGCATTGCAACCCTGATTCTTTTTCAAAACCACAATGATCGGAAATTTTTTATGAAAAAACATTTCGCCTTACTTGCCACACTCCTGCTGCTCGGCAACCTCTTAATCCAACCCCTTGCCCACGCGCACCCCGGCGTCGAAGGCACCGCCGACGCTGGCAACCCCGACTCAGGT
>JANNXD010000121.1:0-26587 GCA_031409375.1 Gammaproteobacteria bacterium
ACCTGAGTCGGGGTTGCCAGCGTCGGCGGTGCCTTCGACGCCGGGGTGCGCGTGGGCAAGGGGTTGGATTAAGAGGTTGCCGAGCAGCAGGAGTGTGGCAAGTAAGGCGAAATGTTTTTTCATAAAAAATTTCCGATCATTAATTTGGGTTCAGGCAAGTGCCGTTAGGGTTGTAATAAATTCAACAGTACCGTTTACAGCTGACCAGCCCCCTTGCGAAGCCGGAGGCTGGGAAGGGTTTAAGCGCCAACAAAAAATTGCCTTGCTTCCAGAGAGCACTAGGAGCGCCTGTCGTATTACCTACACTTCAACTTCAGCGGCTTGCAAAATGCTAGCTTGATAATCGGCGCCGCGTGTGGGCAAAGTCACGGCATTAAGTTGCCAACCACCATGAATAAGCTGACCTTGATAAGGGCCGTTATGATTAATTTGACCCTGTAGACGAATGCGCCGAGCATCAAAACCAACGGCCACCTGCACACTGTCCTGCTCGGCTTGCGTGAGGATCGGGGCATAGCGGATGCAATCATGCAACACTTTTTGCAAACCACTGTGTAATACACGGGCAACAGCACCCACTTGTTGATCAGAAAAATGCGTGATCTCCTCCGACACAAAATCTAATAACCGCGCATGCTGCTGCATCAAGGTTAACAGCTGCGCGACCTCAGCATGATCTTCAGGGCGTTGACTCGCTTCAGATCGCTGGGCTTGCTCTTCGGGTTGTTGTTTATGCTGCTGAGACTTATTCACCACCGATGCAGTCTGCGCACTGCTGATGGGAATAACCTGTGCGAGTTGACCTGTAGGCTTCATCGGCGAGTTAGCTGCAGTCTGACCGGAACGGGCACTGAGTGTTTTTAATTTTTTAGACGCACGCAACGCCAAAAAAGCAAATAATAAAGAAATCGCACTCAGCAGTGTATGCAGATGATCCCAATGATGCATTAATGAATCTGAACCATCCATTGCCTTCTGTCCTGTTTTGATACCACATAAAAAACATTAAATTTGAAAATAATTCAAATCCGAAAAAAACTTAACAACCCGACAATTTCCTGTTGGCTAAGTTGTAATTTGCCACGACTCAATTGCAGCTGTTGTTCTTCATCCACAATTTGACAATCAAAATAAAAATCAGCGCCATGATCAGCTGTGGCAACGATTTCTAAGCGATACTGAAAATCACTACTGGTACGATCTTCCACCAACAATAACGGGTGTTGCAACAAATCATCCAGCAAGGTGACGTCAGCGACCGGCAGGCGCTGAACCTGTTTGAGACTTTTGGCGATACGAAACCGCGTCAGCTCATCCACCTGTTGCCACTGGCCACAGGGTTGCTTAGTCAGTTGTTTAGGTAACGCCTCAAACGGCACGCCATCGTCATCTTTCACAATCACGACGCCTTGATCCGTTTGCTTAAGTTGATACCGCAAGTTCAATTGATCCATAACCAGCGCATCCATTTTGGTGAAAGTATTGAGTGAATAAAGGTATTCACGGCATAAAGCTATTTGATCGCGTTGTATTTTATTAACATTGACCATAAAAGCAATCTTAGATTGCGCCACTCACCAACCGAATAACAACAGATGGTCTGGCGTGATGTCAAAAATGTGGTTGATCTGCAAAATGTGGTTGATAATACTCCAAAGTTTCAACCGATCGAGTCTCCCTCCAAGTGTTACGTGCCCCCATCCCTGCAGCCAGCTTACGCTATTTATTTTATTATCTCGTGTTGCTCAACAGCATGATGCTGATGGCCGGTGCCTGGGCCACCCATGCCTGGCATTTACCCATTCAAGCACTACCCACCGTACTGATTAGTCACTCGGTATTAACCGCTGCGGTTTTTGGGCTTGCTGGACAACCGCGTTTTTATACCAGTGGCTGGTATCTGCTGTTACTGATGCTCTCGAGCTTTCTGCTCGCCACTTTTTTATTTAGCAGCGGCGGCCATACCAATCCAATGATCTCATTACTGCTCTTACCGATTGCTATGAGTAGCGCCATTTTATATTGGCAAGCCACAATATTAGTCGCCGTCTCAGCTTTAGCCCTCTATGCCGTGCTGACACATTATTTTATGCCACTCACGCCAGCGGCGGCTGCCGATTGGCCAAAACTGATGAGCTTACATTTACATGGCATGTGGCTGACGTTCGTTTTATCGGTCGTAGTATTGATTGGTGTGATTTTACCGCTATTAACAGCAGTAAGACGACAACGGGAGTTACTGAGCGAACAACATGAACTGCGTTTAAAAGATGAACGTCTAATTGCCATTGCCACCTTTGCCGCCAGCGCCGTGCATCAATTGGGCACCCCACTGTCGACCTTGGCCATTTTGGCTGAAGACCTTCAAGCCGATCAACCCGACCAGCCCGAATTCCCGCTCATGCAGCAACAAATCCAAGTGTGCAAAGGTATTTTGCAATCCTTATTACGACGCACCGAAGACTTACGCTATCAACATGAGCAGATATTGCTGGTCGAAACTTGGCTACAAGGCTTACGCGAAAACTTCACCCTGCTGCACCCACAAACTCACTTAATAATCGACACAGCGGAGTTACCCAAACGCCACTTGCGTACCGATGAAACCCTCGACCAAGCCATTTTAAATGTGCTGGACAATGCAATTCGGGTAAGCCAACAAGCGCCGCAACTGCAGATCACGCATGATCAGCAGCAAATTTGTTTGCGTATTAATGATCATGGCCCCGGCATTCCCGAGAGTATTCACCAACAATTGGGACAGCCCTTTATCAGTGCGCGTTCAGGCGGAACCGGCTTGGGATTATTTTTGTCACACGCTGCTATTAATCGACTCGGCGGGCAGTTATTAGTATTGCCCAGCCCACTAGGTACCAGCACTGAAATTCGCTTGCCATGGGTGACCCTAATTGACTGACACGACTAACATCCTGAACACGATTTTATTAATTGATGACGACATCACCTTCGCGCAAACCCTAGCGCGTTCACTGTCGCGTCGCGGTTACCCAGTCGAAATTGCACATACGGTACAACAAGCCTTGGCTTATAGCCCGCAACCCATTCGACACGTGATTTTAGATTTACAGCTCAATGGCGACAGTGGTTTGTGTTTATTAGCGCCCCTGTTAAACGATCATCCCCACAGACAAATTCTCATGCTCACCGGTTATGCCAGCATCACTACAGCAGTTGACGCCATTAAACGCGGCGCGATGGATTATTTGTGCAAGCCGGTCACCTGCAGTGAAATTTTACAAACCTTTGCGCGTACTCACCAAGATGATGTACTGAGCGAAGATGATGGATCTACGCAGCCTTTATCGCTGAATCGATTAGAGTGGGAACATTTGCAACGCGTACTCCAAGCACATGATGGCAATATTTCCGCCTGCGCGCGTTCACTGAATATGCACCGACGCACGCTGCAAAGAAAACTCCAAAAAAGACCATCGCCGAATTAATCACTCACAGCGTTGACCGGCAAGTCTCCCAAGCCGGCTGCATACACGCGAAACGAATCACTGATGTTATCCAACAACTTTTGTCGTTCGTTTTGATCACTGCCCAACAAGGCAACATCGATATTCGCTAACCAAGCGTCATATTCAATACCTAGAATCGAATATGCTTCGCGCAACGTGGCATCGATGACTAATGGCGTTGCTAAAGGAATGGTTTGCGTCATAGGCTCGCTTAACCCAGCATCATCAATATTGACCTGCTGACGTCGCACGCAGACGCCACCGCTATCGCGCTGCGCACAATAATCACTGCGCATCGCAAAAATTTTTCCATTCATGTCAGGGATTTCTGGCGATGTCACCGGATCGTCTGTTGATGCAGCGGAGAATTCCGGCTTGCCATACGCATCACCCGCCAAACGCGTTAATGACACTTGCAGTTCGCAATATCGACCTGGCGCAATCGCCGTGTCACCCAAAGGCAAAATAAAGCCATCTTGCGTGATCAGATCAATCACATTGGGTTTATCCAAAGCACGACCACCGACGGGTTCCGAACCGTGCCCGGCATGGGCATAGACCTTGGGCAACAACAGATCGAAAAATTTCTGCGGCCATTGCGCAACACTCGCACAGGGTACCAAGGCGAGATTGTCGATCACCAAATAGGTACGGTACAACGACACTTGCACACCATTTTGATCTCGCAAGGTGTGATGTTCTAATGCATTTTGCGCATAGCCGCCTGCTGCAATTTCGATATCACCAACCACTTCATCTTGTTGATAATGGGTTTCTCCCACATGCAGCACCAAACCGGCTTCATTGACGTTATCGTCACTCCCGGCGCAACCGCCGAGCAAAAACGCGAACAGCAAGCTCAGAGCGGTGGAAAAATTGGCTTTAAAAATCATACGTAATCCCCGCACGTAAAGTGGGCTCTTCTTCTTGACGCCCCTTGGCATTTTCAATAATCGGTTGTTGATAGCTGATGTTCACCAACCAGTCGGTGCTCGGCGTCCACGCCAATCCGGGCGTCGCCATCACCAAAGTGCCGCCAGAATCATCTGCAAGCACGCCATTAAATTGATCCTGATTTTTCCATCGTGCATCGAGATTAAATTGCAGTGCCCATTCTTGTATAAAAGGTTTTAGAAAAGCTTGTGTTGGCAAGGCATATTGTGAGTGCGCGGTGAGTAACAGGGCATTCCCCGGTCGATAACCTTGATAGCCGTCAGAGGTTGCGTGTTGCACAATGGCACTGCCATAAAAAAACCACGGCAAATGATATTCGCCCAACCAAATGCCGACACTGGGAATCAATGCCCCCGCACCTGGCTGCGCATCAAAATCAATGGCTTCACCCTTAAGCATTTGCTCAGAAGAGGTCGGGATGCGTGCACCAAAATGCAGCCCCCACAAACGCGATGTGGCAATCGATGTGGGGCGGCCGATAAACCAACGCGCGGTTAAATCAACATCCCCTACACCACTGCTCTGTTCATGCGATAAATCATAACGATCTACCGTTTTGGTAATCATCGGCACGCTGGCACTCAACATCCACTGCGTATTCGGCGCATAGCTTAGACTGTAGGTGATGCGCTCTTCATCAATCTTGTGTTCTTCAGTACGCGCTTCACCAACGGTTTCGCCCCGTGTTAAATAATCCACACTAACCCGTGTGCGTCCTGCAAATGGTTTTTCAACGCCCATAGTGGTTAGCGTTGGATCACCACATAAGCAGGTCGCGCAAGCAAAAACAGCCGTGCTGTTGGTCAGCAATAAACACAAAATCAATAAGTGCCGCATACGAAATTCCTGTTTCAAAAAACAAGCATTATCTGCGCTTCACTCCAGCAATACCATGCGACAATTTGTCGCATTCCCAGCACCCCAAAACGCATTTAAGATGCCTAGCTTCATATTTGATGTGACGCAGTCCTTCAAAATAGTTAGTTTTTTCCGTTAATACGAACGACTCCTCCCCTGACAAGGGGAGGGAACCGTGACGACAAAAAATATCTCAGGATTGCGTAACATCAGTTCTTATATCAGCAGGGGATCATGATGAATAAATATTTACTAACAGCGGGATTATTCAGTATTGCCAGCATCGCCAATGCGCACATTTCTTTTGTTGCTAATAATGCCTACGCCGGCAAAACCTATATCGCCACCGCCAATATTCCACACGGCTGCGAAGACGTAGCAGGCAATGCATACGACACCCTTAAAATTGAAATGCGCGTTCCAGCAGGCTTCAGCGAAGTGCGCCCAGCAGACGCCACTTTTGGTCCTGCCAGCGTGGAAAAAGATGCACAAGGCAATATCACCAAACTCATTTGGACCAAAACGGGTACAGCGGCGAGCAGCGATGATTTTCTGTATCAATTCAGCTTTCGTGGCAAATTACCCGCCGATGCATTCCAGAGTTTAGCGTTTGAAACCCTACAAACCTGCAGTGGTGAAACAAGCAAGAATTGGCAAGGCGCTGATGCGCCAGCGTTAAAAGTACTACCTGTGCGCTCCACCGGCTGGAATAAATACACAGCACAGAGTTTGCTGGATGAAACTACCATCAAATCTTATTTTTCCGATGCGCAAATTGTTTGGTCCAATGGTGCAGCTTACAGCGCCAATCCTGTTACCAGTGGATTGATTACCAACAAGCTGACATCAATTGCTCAAGGCGCAGAGTATTGGGTTAAATATTAGGCGCATTGGATTAAATATTAAACACTATCGATTGGCCGATTAAGTCCACCCTGTTCGGCGCAGCATGTAGAGACAAGGCATGCCTTGTCTCTACGGTGTGAAGGCGTCGTTCGGATTAACGGACAGACCTAACTATTTTGAAGAACTGCGTAGCACCAATTAAACAGTCTAAAAGGAAATCATTATGCGTTTTTTAATACCAACCATACCAACACTCATAAGCTTAATGCTGTGCGCTTGCGGTGGATCGAACGACAACACCTCGCAAACCACAACACCCGCAAGCATCAACATCAACCTTGCTCCCAGCGATTTATTGGATGAACCACCAATCCATGGCAAGCTTCCATCTGATCTCATGCCACCCAGCTGAAATCCCCCACGCATCCACTTTTTAAAACCACCGTAGGGTGGGCACGTTTTTTTGTGCCCACGCGCGTGCTTAACCCTTCACCCGTAACGTCGAACGCCCACCATCCACACTCATCACCTGCCCCGTAATCCAGCTAGCATCGGACGATAATAAAAAAGCTGCCAGCTTGGCGACATCATCAGCTTCACCGATGCGCGGTAACGGATGCATTGCAGCAATGGCTGTTGCCGTGGCTTCGTTGCTAAGCAGTTTTTGAGCCAGCAGTGTGCGCGTTAACGACGGAGCAATCGCGTTAACCCGAATTTTTGGCGCAAACTCTGCGGCTAACGACAAGACCAAACCATTAATCGCGGCTTTGGCCATTCCGATCGACGCATGCATCGCAAAACCTTGCAACGCTGCCACGCTGGAAAATAAAACCACCGATGCCATCGACGATTTTTTGAGTGCAGGTAACGCCGCTTGCACCGCCAACGCTGCGCTCATCGAATTTAAGCGAAAGTCCGCCAGATAATCATCCGCTGTTAAACGCGAAAAAGGTTTTAATGTAATACTACCAATCGCATACACCAAACCCGACAGCTCAGCATTCGCATCCTGCACCGCTTGCGCAAACACGCCAACATCCTCCAACACATCCCCAACGCTATAACTGCACTGCAATTCATCGGCAATCGCCAACAATCTTGCCTGATCGCGCCCTACCAGATGCACCACTTGACCACGCGCCACTAACAACCGCGCGATCGCCGCCCCTATCCCGCCATAACCCCCATAAATTAAAACTTTCGTATTGGTATTCATCAACTTCCCCTCATTAAATTTTTTCGATAACTGAATTGGTACGACAACTGAACTCACCCGGTGGCTGAGCCTGTCGAAGCCAAGCCTTTCATCAACCTGTCATTTTTTAAAATTACTGTAGCAACGTTTTCATCACCACTGATCTGCGCTCTCACCAATGCAACCTCCATGAAATATGAAGCCAAGGCTCATATTTCCAAGACTACTATTAAAGAAGCCTATTGATGACATTCAAAACCCTAAACACACTCACACACAACTTACCCTGGCAAAAAATCGCCTTCACCGCAATTACTTTTGCAACAGGATATGCGGTCGGCAATCAAAAAAAATCCGTCACCCCACCCAACATCCACATTAAAAAATTGCATCCAGTAACATCAACATCCCAAACTGGCTCACACAACACACCACAGATTGCCTCACCATTCAGACAAGAAGCCCATCGCCCACGAATTGGACTCACCAACGATCTAAGGGACCCGCCCAGCCAAGAAATGATGGCACAACCCAAATTAATTTATTGCGTCTCCTACTACGACCTCGAACGCACTGAACCCAAACAACTCGGCGGTAACTTCGCTGATGCACTCAACCGCTGCATCGACTTATCTAGCGATAACTCACTCACCAGCTGCTTAGCCATTGAGAACTTAAAAAATCTTCCGGATATGGTGTTATGGTTCGCCTCCAAAAAAGGCCATGTCCATAAAATTAGCGAGCAAGCAATACATTACAGCCAAGATGAACAACTTAAAATCGCCATCGAATTCGTGCGTAAACATCTCAGCCCACATGTTATTCAACAACACATTAAACAAATCAAACGCAGCAACCCTGCACAAAATAGCCAAATACTGATTACTTATCTAACCGGCGTGCAATCCTACAACCCCGACACCCAACAACAAGAAGCTTCCAGCCGTAACCAACTGCCAGCCACTTATGCCTACTTCTTAAAAGCCTGCTTGCAAGACGCCATTGAACAAGATCCCGAACTCCAATCATGCCAACTGCAAATACACACCGTACCAACCCCGCAATACAGCCGCCTCAACTTTACCGACATGGCCAATCATCCCTACGACTTTTTATTACGCTTGATCACCAAACCCGATTTTGGCGATATCGACCTCATCAATAGCAGCCTAGATCCCGATAAAAAAATCTCCTTGGTTTTCCTGGTTGAAGACGATACCGAATCTGGCACCACCATGTTGGCCTTTATCGAGAAAATGCAGGCGCAAACGGGTACCGAAATTCCCTACCACCCCAGCGTAGTGGTCAAATCTCCCGGCACCCGACAACTCTATATTTTACCCGCAACCCAACACGCCCTCATCCAGCTCATTAAAAAAAGCTTAACGCAAACAGCAGGACACCCAATCGATTTAGAAACCGCCGAACAAACCTTCAATCAATTGCTGCAACCCTATGGCAAAACCCTGGATCAGCTCACCAACATCACCGCACTGTGTTTAATCGCACTGCTGTTAAATCCGGAAAATCAAGATGATCGACGCCTCATGGACAAACTCTTTCAAGAATACCAATCACAAAGTGGCGACCCCCTCGGCTGGATGACCATAAACAACCATATAGACACCACCGGGAAAAATCACGCGCTGAGAAAATGCTGGTACGACACTCGTTGCATCACAACAGACCACACACCCTTTGAACACCTACAAAACATCTTAAAAACACTGCCGCAACCCACCGCCGGCGTACACTATACCAGCACAGAATCAACTAGCGCAGAATCAACTAGCGCAGAGCCCGCCCCTCGCGGCACGCTGATCGACATCACCGAAAATATCGCGACAAGCTGCCAACAACTCAGCATCAACCCCGCCAAACCCTGGGAAATTTGAGGGAACGCATTTAATCCCTAACAACAGCCTTTGGCCCCACCAAATAAACCTTGAGCACATCAGGGGAATAATTGATGCCATCTTGTTTGTAGTTAAATCGATTGCAGGAACCCACCATCATACATTGGCAGCGACTCATGGAAAGGGTACGAGATTTTGGATCTGATACGTCCGAAGGAAAACTACAAACACGAAAAGACGACTCTAAATGCTGCCGACGTTTGGGTGTTAACGCAGGACTACAAACATAAGCTACGGGTTTTTCCAAAAACAGATTGCCAAAAAAACCGGCTTCATAAAAAAGAAACTCTCTGCGATCTTTGCGATTGGCTTTACCCAATCCGTTGGTTGATTTGCGTCGGATGCACGCCGCTTTCTTGCGCCAGTTCATTGATCGTTTTGTCGCCTTTCAGTGCAGCTATTGCTAACTTGGTTTTACAATCGATCCCTTATGCTTGCACCTCATATCTCGCTGAATTAGACTGCCTACACTTCGATCTATACAACATACTCTATCTAAGCCGGATCCCCGATGGCACTTTCACTCAAAACCCCTGCCGAAATTGACAAGATGCGCATTGCCGGCCAATTAGCGGCTGACGTGCTGGAAATGATTGGTGAACATATTAAACCCGGGGTCAGCACCGGCCATCTGGATATCCTGTGTCATCGCTATATCGTCGAAAAACAGGATGCCATTCCGGCTTGCCTTAACTACCGAGGTTTTCCGCGTTCGATCTGTACCTCGATTAATCATGTGGTGTGCCATGGCATCCCCAGCGAGGACAAAATTCTGAAGAAAGGCGACATTATTAATGTGGATGTCACCGTCATTAAAGATGGTTTCCATGGTGATACCAGTAAAATGTTTTTCGTCGGCAAACCTACGCCGCAAGCTGAACGATTAGTGCGCATTGCGCAAGAATGTTTATATCTTGGCATTGAAATGGTTAAGCCTGGAGTGCATCTCGGCGACATTGGTTTTGCCATTCAGCAACATGCCGAACGCCAACGCTTTTCGATTGTACGAGAGTACTGTGGTCACGGTATCGGCCGTGCCTTTCATGAGGACCCGCAAGTGCTTCATTATGGCAAGCAGGGAGAAGGCGAAGTGTTACAAGCGGGTCTGTGTATTACCATCGAACCCATGTTAAATGCCGGTGCCCGACACACTCGTTTACTCGCGGACCAATGGACAGTCGTCACCAAGGATCATAAACACAGTGCACAGTGGGAGCACACCATTGCGGTGCTCGAACACGGCTACGAAGTACTGACGAGCCGCCCAGATGAAAAATTTTGACTCTGCCCAACCGCGCATAAATCCAGTAACATGAGCCCCTCCTGACTTCTTTAGATATCGTCTTATGGCAATCAATCGCGCAACTGGCACAGCTCTCGACAACACGACTGGCACAGCAATCGCCGCCACTGACAACTTATTAAACATCCACCTAGACATATCTACTGATACCGAAACGCTCAAAACGCAGCTGATCCTACAAGTTAACAGCTCACAAGAGCGATTAAGTACGCGCTTTTTTGCCGGCATAGCAGCAGACATTCTGGTACAACAACGTGCGCATACCGTTGATCAAATTTTGCAAGCCATTTGGCAACATTTACAACTGAACACCAGCAGTATGACGTTAATTGCCGTCGGCGGTTATGGACGCGGCGCATTGCACCCCTACTCGGATATTGACTTATTACTGATTCACGAAAGTCTGCTCACCCCACAAGAAGAAGCACAAATTGCACAGTTATGGAGCTTATCTTGGGATGTTGGCCTCGAAGTCGGACACAGCGTACGGACACTCGAACAATGTCGACAACAAGCGTTGGACGACATCACCATTGCCACCAATTATTTAGATGCGCGTCAACTCTGTGGTAACGCTGATAACTTTCAACGCTTTCAAGATCTACAACGCCAAGCCAATTTTTGGCCTGGCGAATCTTTTTTTATGGCAAAAAGTGCTGAACAACTGCAGCGCCATCAAAAACATCATCAAACGGAATCGAATCTTGAACCCAACATCAAAGCCGCACCGGGCGGCTTACGAGATTGGCAAACCCTACTGTGGATCAGTGCGCATTATTTTGGCACCCGTCAGCTCAATGATTTACTAACACAAAATATCATCACCGATGCTGAGCATCAGCACTTGCATCAAGGCTATTTATTTCTAACGCGCTTGCGCTTCGCTTTGCATCTTCACACCAAACGCGATGACAATCGTCTGCTATTTGATCATCAAAAAAGTATCGCGCAACTGCTCGGCTATGCCAGCGACCAAGCTGAACAGGCCGTAGAGCGCATGATGAAAGATTATTATCGAACCGCTATGCACATCAGCCAACTCAACGAAATGCTGATGCAACATTTCAAAGAGGCGATTTTAGATCATCAGCAAGTGCACGACATTCAACCCATCAATACCTTTTTTCAATCACATAATAATTTTATTGAAGTCACAGCACCCGATGTCTTTCAGCGTCATCCCAGCGCTTTGTTAGAAATTTTCGTCATATTAGCCAACACACCAACACTGTTAGGCATTCGTGCAGCCACCGCCCGGTTATTACGCGATCACAGCAATCTGATTGACGAGACATTTCGTGCCAACGCGCATAATCATGGCTTATTTTTAACCCTATTACGTGCACCCCATGAGCTTTATACCCAGCTCACGCGTATGAATCGATTCGGCATTTTAAGCCGTTATATTCCGGCCTTTGCGCATGTGACTGGACAAATGCAATTTGATCTATTTCATATTTACACGGTAGATGCGCATATTTTACAAGTGGTGCGCAATTTACGGCGCTTTCGTTATGAGACCAGCTTGGAACAGTTTCCAATCGCCGCTAGATTGTTTCAGCAATTTAAAAAAAATGAAATTTTATATTTAGCCGCGCTGTTTCACGATTTAGCCAAAGGCCGTGGCGGTGATCATTCTGAACTAGGGGCCGTGGAAGCCAAAGCTTTTTGCTTGCAGCATAACTTAAGTGAATACGATGCTGATCTGGTCAGCTGGCTGGTAAAATTTCACTTATTGATGTCACACATAGCGCAAAAAAAAGACATCAGCGATCCCGATGTGATCCATGCTTTTGCGCAAATGGTGGGCAACTTAAATCGACTAAATCACTTGTATACATTTACCGTTGCTGATATCTGCGGCACTAACCCGAATTTATGGAACACGTGGCGAGCGGGTTTATTGGCACGCTTGTATCAAGAAACCCGAAAAGTGCTTCAACAAAAACTCGGCAAACCAATTGATAAACAAGAACAGATTTTGACAACGCAATCCAAAGCGTTAGCTTGCTTAGCTGATCAACAAGTCGATGATCAACCGGCTCGTGCCCTTTGGAAGCATTTTGGCGATGAATATTTTTTACGTGAACAACCGGATGACATTGCTTGGCACACACAAGCGATTTTACAACACCACTCTACCGATCCCTTGGTGTCAGTTAAACGCCCCGATTCTATGCATCTGAGCGCCGGTATTCGCATTTTTATTTATACCGAAGACCAATTAAATTTATTTTTAGCCACCGTAGCCACGCTTGATCAATTACAGCTCACGGTACTCGACGCACAAATTATGACTTCCACCAGCTTGATCAGTTTGGATACCTATTTTGTACAACCAGCGGAAGGCTCAGCACTGGCACAAGAAAATAATCCGCTACCCATTATTCAGAAAGCCCTCCTGCATACCCTAACGCATATGAAAGATTTTAAAAAACCCCATCCCCGCCGACTGCCCCGCCAGCTCAAACCCTTTATGGGTGTCAGTCAAATTATTTTGAGCCATGAATTACACACCCGCCAAGTCGATGTTGAAGTGATTACCTTAGATCGGCCTGGTTTACTGGTACAAATTGCTGGTGTATTTACCGAGTTTGAGTTGGCAGTACACAGCGCCAAAATTGTTACGCTGGGCGAGCGTGCCGAAGATATTTTTTCCATTAGCACCAAAGGCAGTGATCGCTTGCAGGATCCGGCTTTCTGTCAACAACTGTGTGACACCCTACAGCAACGTTTGGACACTGTTTAATTGCAGCCATTTTCTTCATTAAAAATCTACCCAATTAAAGGTCTACCCCATAAAAGCTCTATCACTAACCATCAGGATTATTACCCTATGTCAAATAGCAATGACCACGCTAACCACGCTCAAGAAACCCTTATTAACGACGCCTTTGAACAACGCGCCCAGCTCTCCATCCACCAATGCCCACAAAATATTCGGGATGCCGTCAATGAAACCTTGCAAGCCTTAGATCAGGGTCAGTTGCGCGTAGCGGAAAAAATTGACAACCAATGGCAGGTGCATCAATGGCTTAAAAAAGCCGTGCTGCTGAGCTTTAAAATTAACGGCAATCAACCCATTGCCGCCGGTTATACCCAGTTCTACGATAAAGTAAATTTGAAATTTGCCCATTACACCCCTGAACAGTGGGCAGACTCCGGCATTCGTGCAGTACCGTCTGCCATTGTACGAGCTGGAAGCTATATTGCGCCCGATGTTGTACTCATGCCCAGCTATGTCAATATTGGCGCTTATGTTGATCAAGGTACCATGGTTGATACCTGGGCAACCGTCGGTTCATGCGCTCAAATTGGAAAACGCGTGCACTTATCTGGCGGTGTCGGCATTGGTGGCGTTTTAGAACCACTACAAGCCAACCCCACCATTATTGAAGATGACTGTTTTATTGGCGCTCGATCAGAGATTGTGGAAGGCGTGATTGTCGGCAGTGGCGCGGTGATTTCCATGGGCGTTTATATCAGCCAAAGCACGCGCATTTATGATCGCGAAACCGGCAACACGCATTTCGGTTATGTGCCACCTGGTGCCGTCGTGGTACCCGGAGCATTACCTTCTGCTGATGGCAGCTATAGCCTCTATGCTGCCATTATTGTAAAAAAAGTTGACGCCAAAACGCGAGAAAAAGTCGGCATCAACTCACTATTACGCGATGCCATGCAAAACTAAGAAAGCAAACCGAGCCTACCATCATAGAATGGCAACCTGAAGTAAGCACCCTATACTGACTAGCAGATTATTAAACTCAGTAAGATGCAAACATTAGAGTTAGGGTGTCATGATCAGTTTTTTATATGCATTGCCCGTGGTGTTATTACTTGTTGCCGTTGGCATGTTGTTTATCGACCTGCATAAACCCAAACATATTTGGATTGCTGTTGGCGTCGGGGTATTGGGTTTAATCCTGCTGTTGGTCACCTTGTTCTTGGTTTATCTGTCACAAGCCGATCAAAATCTTTTGTTAAAAACCATGGAACACCAAGAGCAAAGCAAAGAAAACCAAATCAAACAACAAAGCCTACTTTTAACACAACTGGCTGCCGTCAAATTGCATCCAGGTGAACGTTATGACCGCTTCACACAATATGGTTTATCGGTCAGCAATCCATTTTTCCTCCAGCTCGATAAAATTAACGACCATATTAAAACCCTCACAGCAAAGCCAGAGACACGCAGCAGCAGTACCGTCAAAATTTACCGACTACCGGAAGACAGCAATCAATTATTATTAGCCGACTATTTGCGTAGTTTTGGTTATGAAGCCTACATTCCCGAAGGCAACAGTGCAGATAACAGTGGTGCTGAAAATTCGGAGAAAACAAACAAAGCTCACGACAAATCTGAAAAAGAATCCAATGCAGACGATCATAAAGAAAAAGGTGCTACAAAAGAGGGTGATGCCGAAAAAGCGAGTGCCAACGAAAAATCCGAGGAAACAGCTAGCAGCGAAGCCGCTGACGAGACAGATGAGCACGGCACAAAAGCACCAGATGATGCCGAGACTGCCAATAGCGAACACACCGAAACTGAGGGCGAAGATCCACTCGTTAACGGCGATCAAGTTGTTGCCACCTCGACAACCGATCTTAATAAACTGAAATCTCTACTCAACTTTAAAAAAGGCAGTGTCAGCGTTTCCACCAATGAGCACAACGATGCACACGCAAGTGACAAAGGAAAATCCCCAGCAGGCGAAGCACGTCCACCGCTATCCAGCGCCAATTTAATGTACTACGGTACTGGCGTCAGCGATTACGACATCAAGGTCATTGCTTTAGCATTGATGCGCAGCGGCATTCCCTTAAAAGGCATTCGTACTTTTAAAGAAACCAATCGGCCATATGATATTGAACTGGACTGGAGTGCATTTTATGAAAAGCGCCCCACCATTTCGCCAGAAAAAATTGCCACAAAAAAATCCTTTGATCGATAAACTAGGAGCCTGTCGGACTTAAGTGCTTGCAGCAAAGCAGTCTTAAGTCCGACAGGCTCCTAGATCGTACACAACAAAAAAGTCAGGCGCTGGCTGTTTTCATTAGCATTGCCCTGCGTTACTACACCGGTTGAGCGTGTTCTGTGGGCCGCCAAACCAAGCTTATTCAAATACCGCAACATATGTTCAGCCCGAGCTTGCGCCAATGGCTCACCAGGCAAGCCCAGTACAGGCGAACGACCAATCACTTCAATTTTGACGTGCTCATAGGGCGTCAACACGGCTGCTAAACGATCCCATAAAACATATTGCTCAGCGCTGATATGTTCTTGCTCAGCGGTTTGATATTGATTCATCGCAAACTGACCAACAATGCTGGTATCTACACGCTTCAGGATCAGTTGTTTCTCAGGAAACTGTTGCTGTAATTGTAAAAACACTTGATCCAGCAAGGACCAATCTACGCTATGATCGGGCGCGCAAGATGGGCTTTCACGATAACGTGGTGGAATCTGTGAAAGGTCCTTCGTTTCATCATTGAGTTCTCCCACCACCAAGTACGAAAACATGGTCGAAATCAAACCTTCTTGTTTAAAATTACGGTTATTATCCACCTTGCCATCGTAAGGATCCATATAACTGGCTTGGCAACCCCAAAAACTGCAGAAAATCATAACGACTAAAAACTGACTGCATAGCTGAACAAACAAGCAAGAACGAAGCTTTGGGCAATTACTCATAAAAAAATCACTATTGTTATTGTTATTATCGGGATCAAACACCAGCAGACAAAATACACCCTATCAAGCAATCAAGTTATGTGCAGTCATCAGTGCCGGCAGTATAGTAACGCTATTTCAAGGTTAATGCCTAGTCAACGACAAGGACAAGGACCACTTCAAGATTAGCCTCCGCAGTACATTTCCATCGTGCATCATGTGAAAACATTATTAAAAACTTCGCCCGGTTTAATACAACTACTTTTTTACAATTAATATCGTTCTTAGATTGATCCTCTGCGCTAAGTCAGATAAAGTAAGCCCGTTGTTGGAAAAAAAATTACAAAAATAGCAACTAACCACAAAAACAATAAGGACGTTCAATATGCGATATTCACGCACACTACCCCTAAGTTTTATTTTTTTATCCATGTCTTTTTTCGTTAATCATTCAAATGCTTCTGCCCCCATTGGTTCTGTTAGTGGCGATGTCAACAACAACATCGAATTACGCGGCGGTGTTGTCAATGCTGGTTCAGCTATTGGCGGCTTTCAGGGCGGCGGTCTAGAAATGGAAACCTCCATTGGCACCGTACACGGTGAATACAAAGTAGGTGGCGACGTCAACAACAACATTCTACTTTACGGCTTGTTGGGTGGCATCAGTGTCGTTAATGCCGCCGTGACTTGGCAGGGTAACTTGTGTTCCAAAGTTGCCATTGGATCAGTGGGCGCCAGTACCTGTACCTATGCAAGCGAAGCTAAAACTGGCCACGCATTATTTAGCGGAAAATAAAAATAGTCACGCCATTAGCGTACAAAAAGCGTGCAATATGGTATAAAATCATGCACGCTGTGCGCAGTTCTTAAACAAATTATATTTTATATCTGCTCGGCAACTTTCTGATGAAAATCTGGATATGAAAACTGTCATATTAGTTTTAGTTATATTGCTATTTTACACTGCGAGCTTTAATACGCTCGCAGCTGCCCCCAAGCTAACCGGCAATTTCACCACCGATATTACGTTAGGTGGCGTAACTAATGTTGCCGTTGACGATGGATCAGTTGCACAGGTGATTATTGGCTCAATTGCTGATGAAACATCAATGCAAGGCAATTTTAAGGCAACAGTCTCTGCGGGAGAAATCACTAATACTGCATCCGGCAAAAATGCTTGTGCCCAAGTCGTTATTTCATCGCTTATCGGCAGCACACCCTGCATATCCACGAACGGATTGTGACTATAAAACAATAATGACCCTAACCAAATTCAGGGAGTTTTAATGCGCTATCTTAACTTACTACTCTGCGTAATTTGCTGTGGCTTATTCAGCACAACCTGTTTTGCTGCGGGTGAAATTGAAAGTCAAGCATTTTCAGGCGTTAACTCGTACGTACCTTTTAGTGGTCGATTACCCATTTATAAACTCAAAGCAGAGTTTAACCGGACCACATCGGATGCTGCTAAATTTGGAAACAGTGAATCTATTAACATCAACAACATAACCGGAGCTAATGATTGCTCGATTAGCTTGGGAAATGTGATAACTGACAACAAGTCATCCAGCTCTAACTTTGGAAAAAAAGAAACCATTGTGTATGTTGATGGGGACATCGTTAACGCCAGTGATTGTGGACGCGGACGCTACTAATGCTGTCCAATTATGGTGCCGCTTGTTAATCCATCTAATATTAAAATCACCCCTCTGGCGATTAATCGGCTTACTATTGATAAGTTGCCTCCTAAACGGTTGCGCAAAGTTTTTACTTGGTGACCGTGCTTTAAATCGAAACCCCACCGAAAAGCCCAGCGTCAACCTTTCCGATTTTTCAGTGGCGTTAGAATGCATGGATCAAATGCAGCTGGATTACAACGCTCCGACCATTGTAATCACTGCACAAGATATCCCTAATAAAACGGCTGAAGGCGGTCCACTGGTCGGCACCAAAGATATGCTGATAACCAGCCTGTCGAAAATCAGCGAACGCAGTGGTCGCGTCCACTTCGTATCTTACGGCACTGAACTACGCGATATTATTTTGTTGCACAAAGTTCACGATCATCGTGACGATTTCATCACCCCTGATTACTTTATTTTGGGTTCCATTACCCAATTGGATAAAAACGTACTCGCATCACGTTTTGGTGGTGCCCTCAATTCCGACACCTGGAATTCAACTTATAGCAGTGGCCAAGGCATTTCTTACGCCGGCCTGGATTTGAATGTTGGCTTTATAAAAAATCTGCAAATGATTCCTGGTATGACCTCAAGTAACGTGTTGGCCTTATATGATCGAGGGGCCGGTACTGACTTAGGTGGTCGTATTAATTCCGTTGGTGCCTTTTTTGATTTTGGTATTGATCGTCGTGACGGCTTGGGTCAAGCAATTCGTAACATGATGGATCTTGCGACCATCGAGCTGATCGGCAAACTACAAAATCTACCCTACTTGACTTGCTTACCCGTGAACCCCTCGCAACCAGAAGTTGATGCAATAATTCGAAAAGAATATCTGCGTTTTCAGCAAAATCCACAGCGTTTAATACAAGCCATTCAAGGACGCTTACATCAATTGGGGTATTACAATGGCCCCATTGATGGGCAACTAAATCAAATCACAATCGATGCCATTGGTTATTTCCGTCAGCTTTACCAACTGCCCAATCAAAACATCTTAGCATTTGATTACGAGTTTTATAAAACCGTGATGTATCGCGAACCCTACCACTGGGATAGCAAAGATCCAGCACAACCAGCTTATCGCCATGTGCAAACACAAGCAACGGATCCAACTAGGTTTAAATATACGCAAATTCAACAGCAACAACAGCTAAGGGAATTATCACCGACCGCCAAAACTTATCCACCTGCAAATCAACCAGCCCAACCATCGGCACGCGTCACTGAAAATCCCGACATTCTTTATCATTCGCCAGACACTAATAATCCACGATCAGCACACCCTGCCCTGCTAGAAGATAATCACCAACAAGCACCCTCTACCGATCAACCAACCTTCGATGACGTTAAGCGAGAATCGTCTTCAACTCAGCAGCCCGCTCCAAAACAACAAGCTTCGTTATCCCCGCCTACTTTATGGAGCACGTCATCTGCTGAAATGGCATCTACCAACCAAACCCCAAAAACCAGCAATCCACCCAAGTTTCGAATTTTTGATAATTAAAACCGACCACAATTACTGCCGATATATCGATTGATTAAACGGATACAACATGATTAAAAGCACCACAAAAACACCGGCAAATTCGGTCAGCTCGCCGCGGCGGGCCACCTCAGACAGATTTTTCACCAAACCTTCTACACTGCAAACAATAATCACCATGGCGAGAAGTTGATACAAATGAGGAATCGGCAACAAAGCACGATCCACCCACACATACCGCCTGCGCTGATATAAAGGCGTTAATACCAAACCATACAACAGCAGTAACAACGCCAAGCCTTTACCAAAAATCAATTTATTAAAATTGATGCCCTGCCAAGTGAGATTATGTAAATTCGTCTCGACTTGTTTATTGTGCTCAACAAAAAATTCAGGTGCTGACACGTTGAATAAACGCTGCCCCCAGGAAATTTCTTCACCACTGATGAGCGTAAAAAAAAGGGCGGTCAAGATTAATATTAACGCCCCACTCCAATGTGCTCGTCCGACCAAGGTAAAAACTCGATGCCAGGCAATCACCGCAATGGTCGCCAAGCCAAAAAACTGCAACCACTCTAATAAGCCATCTTCAATCGCATAGCTTTTATCAAAATACAGTGGATTAAAAATAGCTAACATTAAACCCAATCCACCAATTGCGCCGATATAGCTGAGCACAATTTTTTCAATCAGGCTTATTTTTAACGAACATATTTTAAACTGACGGTACTTTTGCATGCTTAACACCTCTAAAACGTTCGTACAGCCACCATAGCAAAGCCCAGAGCATCGTCAGCGGATCAATTAAGTAATCCCAAAGATTATTAGATTCCCCCCAGTGCGAGGCGTGCGCAATAGCCGCTAACGTCAGCCACAGACTCATCAGTGGATAACGCCACGCAGCAAGTAATGCACACACCGCGCAAGCCATCAATAATCGATGATCATATCCCCAAGCATAAGGATCATAAAGCCCCAACCCCAAGGCCAACGGATAAAACACGGCACCGATGATTAAAAACACCCGCATCCAAATACGCCGTTGTTCAGACCAATCACGCCAACGATTAGCCACAACAGACAGCAGAAGCAGCAACATGGCCGCACTCAGCTGCCCAAAGAGTATCCGCACCGAAAAAAAAATATATTCGAAAAACTCAACCATGTGCCCCCTCAGAACATAAGGGTGTCGGAAACGCATTTTCAGGCCAGTGATTTAACCAAGCAGAGGTAAAACTTTCATGGCGAATCGCTTGCCTGCCTTCTGAGTAGAGTAAATGAATTCTACCCGTACGATCTTGGGCAAGAGAGGGATAGGAAAATCCATGACCCGAAGCTAACTTCGGATCATTGGCGATATCACACAGCTTTTGCCAGGTATGGCCCTGATCATGCGAAATACCCAAAGATAGAACATGACGCGAATGCGGCGCATCGTTATAAACCCAAATGATGTCACCCGATAATAATTTTAACACCACTACCGCAGCATCCGGATTGATTTGCGACAAGGCTTCTGGTGAAGACCAATGCTGTCCCGCATCTTCAGTGCGGCTGATCATCACATGCCCCTGTTGATTACCGTCTTTACTGCCATCATTTTTATGACTCACGCTGCGCAAAAGTGCCAACGCTTGTCGAGCATTCCAAGCCACGATACTGGGCTGAAACCCTTGCCGGCCGGATGAAATACGTTGCAAACCCAGCACATTACCCTGCGCATCCAGATGTAACGTTTGGGCAAACTTCGCAATAAACTCATGATAAACCGGCCACAACGTGTCGCCATTTTCATAGGCAATTGGCAGTGAGCGGCCCAAGGTGCTGACATTAAAAAATGGCGATGTTACCAATCTTTTGACAGGCGACCAAGTCTGACCTTGATCGGTTGAGTGCGTTAAATTCAATGCGCTACCTGCCCACCCGCCGACTGAGACACTCACAAACATTAACCACAATACGCCGCGTGCATCGACATAAGGCACCGCATTACCAATTTTTTTGATAGTGCGCTGCTGATCCTTCGCGACCTGCTGCGGTGTCATCACCGCGCGTAAATTTTGCCACTGTTCAGTATGTGATTCAGCGCTAACGGATGAACCTCTGGTTGGTAAGTTCATAGTCTGCGAATTCAACGGAAAGTCCGCAGCAAAAATACGCGTGTCACGACTACCCTCACGACTGCCGCCATACCAAAATGCAAACAGTTGGGTATCGGTGGCGACCAGATTGGCGGCATGCACTTCAGCAACATCCGGCTTAGGTAAGTAATGACGCGTCCATTCCTGGGAGACATCTTGGGATAAATCTGAAAATGCTGCTTGAGCAGCGTCTGCTACACCATTTGCTACACCATTTGCTACACCATTTACGACCACATCGCGTACACTATCGCGCACAGATTTGTCACTGTTCTTGGGATTATTCAGATTCAGCACAGGTGGCAGTAAAAATTGCAAATCAGATTCAAACAAGGATGCACTCAGTGATTGCTGCCAAAACGCATAAGCAAAACCCAGTAACACCATGCACAGAGTTAACCATCGCCACCCATTCTGCAATCCAGACTGCAACAACGACCCAAACGGCAACAAGGGCATCATTCTTTTTTAGCATCCTTATTCATCTGTGATCAGCCATGACGATTGATACCACGCAAAGCAAAAAAAAATCGGCGATCATAACAAGATTCAAGTATTTTGGCTGCATCAGTTTCGTTTTGCTGGGGTTATGGGCATGCGAAAAAAAACACACCTCAACCAACGCACAACAGCATTTAAACAGCGCGCAAAGGTATTTCCAGCAAGGGCAAATTCAAGCGGCAATGATTGAAGCACAAAATGCACTGCAAGCTGAAAGCAACAACGTAGCCGCACATCAGTTAATGGGACAAGCGTTGCTGCAAAGTGGTGCTGCTCAAACGGCCATCGATCAATATCAACAAGCGTTAAAGCTGACACCTGATCCCAACAGCCGCGAATACGCCATCAGTGAAAATTTATTAGCCAGCGCTTATCTACAACTGGGCGATCTCGAGCAAGCGCAAGCCCTGCTTAAAAAAGAGAGCTTCGATGCCGAAACACAATTGATGCGTCAACTATTGCGCGCTGAACTGGCATTAGCGCAACTCCAAATGCAAAGTGAAAACGAAAGCACAACATTAACCGTGCCAGCGCCATTAACAGCATCCATTATTATCAAAAATTTGCAGGCTTTATTAAAAACCGCTATAGCCCAAAACGTCTCACCTAAAATCAATGCACAGCTACACATACTGATCGCGCAAGCACAGTTACTCGATACAACCTTAACCAACACTGAGCGCTACTCTGCTACGCAAACAGCATTAACCGCAGCATTAGCTGCGGATGAAAAATCCAGCGATGCGCTGATTTGGCAAGGCCATTTGCGCCTAGCGCAACATCAATATGCTGAAGCTGAAAACAGCTATGCCAAAGCGTTACTGCAATTGAATCGTTATGACGTGATGGTGCATGCACGATTTTTAGCATTACAAGGTATGATCAAAGCCTTGGTCGGACAAAACAAAACCAACGAAGCGCTGCATTTTAATCAACTAATGGCGGCATCACCTCAGGGTAAATTATTCCAAGCCTATCAAAATGTGTTAGCCGAATTTCAATCTAGCCAATACACCACGACCCAACATAACACCCAAGAACACGCCAACTTAAGCTCCGACACCATCAGCCAAGCAACCCAAGCTTTACAAAAAATAGTCCGCAGCGCTCCAAATTTTACCCCCGCGCAAACCTCACTTGGCATACTCACGTTTTCGCAAGGTGATTATGCAGCCGCAGAAAACCATTTGCTCAAAAGCCTAAACCACAACATCAATTTTAACGCCTATATGCTCACGGCTTTAGCGCAATGGCAGCAAGGCAAAATTACGCAAATGATTCCGTTATTAGAACAAGCGTTAGACCAAAATTTAACAGCTAACGACCAACAAGATCTGCGGGCTTTATTAGGATTGGCCTATCTGCATGAGGGACAAATCAACGCCAGCTATCAAACCTTAATAAAAGCCGAACAACAACAGCCCGGACATCGTGCAACACAATTTGCACTGGCACAGTGGGAGCAACAGCAACAACAATTCCAGCAAGCACAAGCGCGTTATTGGCGACTACTTGAAAAATCCATGGCTTCGACGCCAGCGAAAGACCAACTGCTGATCTACCAACAACTGGCCTCGTTGGAAACAGCTCAAGGTAAAAGTGCGGTGAGCTATTTACAACAACTACCACAACAATTATCAAAACCATTACGGCAAAAACAGCTGCCACCACCATCCGACAGCGCGCGTCAAATCGTCTTATTAAGCGCGTTATTACAGGAAAAAAATTGGCCGGCAGCAGACGCCCACGCCCAACAATTGCTACAAAACTTTCCACACGAATCCAGCGTCAACGGTGCAGTTGCTGCCGCCTACTTTTTGCTGGCACAACACTATAGTGACGCCGAACCCAAAATCGCCCTGTCTTATCTTGATCGCAGTATTGAACGCTTACCCGAAAATCCCGCAACATATGCACTGCAAGCCCGCATCATTGAGCAAACGTCTGGATTTGATGCGGCTTTAAGCCAGCTACAAAATCGACAAAAAAAACAACCGCAATTGCTCGCCCTGCATCAAATTATCGGTGATTTATATGCGCGCAATCATCAACCTGAGCTTGCCATCGCCGCCTACCAAAACGCCTTGCAACCCAAAATCAACGCCTTATCGACACAACTGGCCTTGGCACAACTTGAATGGCAACTTGAACAAAACGACGCAGCGATTGCACGCTATGAATCTATACTGGCTAAACAGCCTGATCAAACCGAGGTCTTGAATAACCTGGCTTGGCTTTACATCGATAAAAATCTCGATAAAGCACAATTACTTGCTCAGCGAGCCTATCAATTGGACAGTAACGACTATCGTATACTCGACACCTACGCTTGGATTTTGCTACAAAGGAATCAACCGGCGGCGGCAGTACCCTTGCTCAAACGCGCTTTGCGGGAAAAACCAGATGACCCGACTATAAAGCAACATTATGCAGAAGCACTAGAGCGCAGCGAACCGATCACCAAAACCAGGTAAAGAACTTATGAAATCAAAATGGATATATATAGGCTTAAACCTAATTTTGATTAATACTGCAAATTTGCATGCCGAGGTCTATCAATGGAAAGATTCATCGGGTCGTTCGCACTTCAGCGATCAACCAGTCGATGATCAAGGCCAATCGTTGACGCCAAACACCAGCAATACATCACCCAACAAAAATCATTCGCCAGACCACAAGATGGCGCAAGACGACCCGGCAGCAGCAAAAATTACGGGGGGTACACAACCGTCCGGCGAATCAATGCCTGACGCAGCAACAGTACAACCATCCGAACAAAAATCCACGGTTACCAGCACCTTACAAGACAGCTTGCAACAAAAATTTAAACCCGATTCTGCCATTAGCCGCGCCACCTTATCGGTGGTGGCAATTGAAACCCATATGGGCAGTGGTTCAGGATTTTTTATCAGCGATCAAGGCCACATCATCACCAACAAGCATGTGATTCGCCCCATGGCCAGCAAGAGTTCAGAAGAAAATGCCCAAAAACTGAAAGACGAAGCCGATACCCTGGCACGCGCCGAAGCCGAGATTGCACAAGAAAAACAAGAACTCGCCACCTACAAAACCAAACTAGATGACTTTGCCCGTTCCCTAGCCGGCATGACTAAGGGCGGCGCGCGTGATCTGTCGCAATCCGACTATGACAGTTACCAAAAAAACTACGCTAAACGCCTGCAGAAATTTCAAAAATATCAGCAAGACTACAACACCCACAAAAAAAACTATGACAAAATCCAATCCGACTTAAACATGAGTAATAGTCTCGCCAATGTCGCTACGCAATTTAAAGTCTTTTTAAAAGACAACACGAAATTATCCGCAAAATTACTGGCCATCAGCAAAAAACAAGATTTAGCCTTGCTGCAAATTAACGGTGTCAAAACCATTGCCCTCAACTTTTATCATCAACCTTTGAATCAAGGCATGCGGGTATATGCCGTGGGCAGCCCGCTCGGCATGCGGGATGCCATGACGTCAGGCATCATCACGCGTTTGGACGCTAATTTTGTGACCACTGACGCACAAATCCTGCCAGGCAATAGCGGTGGCCCTTTGGTAACCGAAGAGGGTCTGGTCATCGGCGTCAACACATTAAAGTTCGCTGAAAACGTGAATGGCGCAGGCTTTGGGTTGGCGATTCCTGTCAGTGAAATTCAGAAAGAATTTAAAAGTTATTTGTCGAGTTTGGCTGTGTCGAATTAAATGGATCGCTCTTTAAATGGATAGCTCTAAAATCAAGTGCATATGAATGTAAATCGCGTCAATTTGAATTGCGTAAAAGTGGCAGAGGAGTACCTGGCACCCTCAAAAATCGTTTGTATTGGCCGGAATTATCTTGCTCATATTGCCGAGCTTGGCAATGAAGTGCCTGACGATATGGTGATCTTCAATAAAACCAACAACTGCATCAGTGATTGTTTAAAAAGCAGCATGAAGGGCCATGAACTGCACTATGAAGCTGAAATTACTTATGTTGTAAAACATAATCAGCTGTCCGGTGTGGGTATCGGGCTTGATCTCACCAAACGAGCACTGCAAAACGATCTAAAGACCAAAGGTTTACCATGGGAGAAATGCAAATCCTTTGATGGTTCGGCTGTGTTTACTGATTTTATTACTTTTGCGGAACAGCCTTTACCCATTGCAAACTTCATCATGACCTTGCATATCAATAATCGATTGGTGCAAAAAGCCGATTTTGAACACATGATTTATAAGCCAGAAGCCATTCTTGCCGAAATAAATCATCATATGACGCTGGTCGATAATGACTTAATCATGACAGGCACCCCAGAAGGCGTTGGGCGAATCCTCCAAGGCGATGAATTTATCGCTCGACTTTATTCGCATGACGCTTTGTTAATTGAGCACCAATGGATCGCCCAATAATGTGGCGTTAAACAGGGCTTCCTAGTAATAATTGTTCACCTGTAAATCATCTTGGCTTGATAAATGTCAGAAATGCGCACTTTTTGCTCGATGCGGCTTGGTGAAATTTTTATGAACTGACTTTTTACTAAAAACTGATGTTATTGATGGC